>JAGVKT010000099.1 GCA_020050355.1 Gammaproteobacteria bacterium
CATGCAACGCAGTTGCATTCTTACCTTTTCCTTATTATCGTGTCGCTGTGCGACAACTATTTTGATCCTGGATCCTGTGCTAAATCGCGCCGCGATTTCGACAGGATGACGCTTACGGGACGCCCCTAGAAGGCGGCGCGGAGCGCATTAATGTGCTTCGCACCCCTCGCCTGTCACTTTGTGCTATTTTCTCCGGACAGTAGTGTAGCTTGCTGCGCCCGGTAACTGCAGGATTTTGAAACTCATAGGCAATGATGATTTTTTTATTAAGCAGGCCTTACTTCTTCATGTTAATGCCTTTGCCGTGCCGGGCGTAGCTTTGCTACGCCCTACAGCGTGGCCCCATACCACGAGAACAAACAGTGAAATTTTTACATTATTTTTTTTCTAAATTCATCCAATGATTTTAAAATCAAGATATTTATGCAATGCCTCTGGGATATGAATGCGCCCCTGCTCATCTTGATAATTTTCCATCAGCGCAACCAGAGTACGGCCTACAGCCAAACCTGAACCATTTAAAGTATGTACAAATTCATTTTTTTGTGTCTTCGTATCTTTAAAACGCGCTTGCATGCGCCGCGCCTGAAAATCTAAGGTATTACTGCAAGAAGAAATTTCTCGATAACAATTCTGCCCAGGTAACCACACTTCCAGGTCATAAGTTTTAGCAGCACAAAAACCAGTATCTGCAGTACATAAAACCAGAACACGATAAGGTAAATCTAATTTTTGCAAAATCACTTCTGCATGCTGCGTTAATTGCTCTAATGCCTGCCAGGATTGATCTGGATGAACAATATGCACCAATTCTATTTTTTCAAATTGATGCTGTCGAATCATGCCGCGCGTATCTTTACCATAACTCCCCGCTTCACTGCGAAAACAAGGCGTATGCGTAGTTAATCTTAATGGCAATTCCGCCTCTGCTAAAACTTGCTCACGAATAGTATTAGTTAGCGAAACTTCAGCCGTAGGAATTAAATTCAAACAAGAAGGCGCTTCTGTCTTAAAAAAATCTTGCGCAAATTTAGGTAATTGACCAGTACCGTAAAAAGCTTCATCTTTGACCAGATAAGGGACATACATCTCTTGATAACCATGCTCGCGGGTATGAGTATCTAACATCAATTGAATCAACGCACGTTGCAACGCAGCAAGCTGTCGACGTAACACCACAAAACGCGCACCAGAAATTTTTGTAGCGACAGCAAAATCCATCAGCCCTAGAGCTTCACCTAAAGCCACATGATCTTTAGGAGTAAAATTAAATTTTTTAGGCGCACCCACGCGCCGCACTTCAACATTGTCAGTCTCACTCTTACCAACAGGAACAGACTCATGCGGAAGATTAGGTAGATTTAATAAGAAATTTTTAAATTGCAATTCAATTTGATTGAGTACTGCTTCTAAATTTTTTAATTGCTCATTAATAGTTGTTGATTGCTGCATTAAAACCGTAGCATCAGCACCTTGTGCTTTCGCCTGACCAACAGCCTTAGCTAATTTATTGCGCTCGCTTTGCAATTGTTCTGTTTCTGTCTGCACTTTTTTTCGTTGTTGCTCTAATGCTGAAAATGCAGCAACATCTAAAACAAAACCTTTTAACTTTAATTTCGCAGCAACTTCTTCGGGTGCAGTACGTAATAACTTTGGATCAATCATCGTTTATCAAAAAATTAAATTATTTATTACAGTTTAGCTTGTTCACCGGGGACTTGCACCTGCTTTTTTAAAAAAACAAACAACTGCTGCAATTCGTGAGTCAACATTTCTTTAGTTGCTTTATGAACAGTATTTTTTGCAACCAACATTATTTTTAGACCAAAAAGCTCGTGCTGCGCCAATCTAAAATGCTCACGAACTAAACGCTTCACAAGATTACGTCGCACTGAAGTTTTGGCATTATTTTTACTTACCACGATACCTAAAGAAGAGAGTTCACAGCCAGAATCAGAACGATAAAATAATACAAAAAAACGCCCGTGCTTTTTTTCTGCCGCGGCAAAAAGCGCTTTAAAATCCTGCTGGGTAAACAAATGGGCCTTTGTTAACAATGAGCGCACTATGGGCTTAAACGCTTTCTTCCTTTGAGACGACGACGTGCCAAAACCTGACGACCTTTGCTAGTAGCCATACGCGCACGAAAACCTTGTTTACGTTTTTTACGCAAATTATTGGGTTGATAAGTCCGCTTCATTGCCATATGAGCACCCCTATTAAAATTGAAGGGCAATTCTACTATGCCTTAAAAATGAATGCAAGGACTTAATGTGTGGCTATTTATAAAACAGAGTTAAATTTAGGCACTAACAAAACAATACATTTTAGTTTGTGTAACACTCACCATAGGCGAGAACGGACAATTTCCCATATTTTGTAATTTCTTCGTGCCACTTTGTAAAGCCGATTTATTCTGGATCAGAAATTTTTTACTATAACCACCCACTGCATAGGCTGGTCCACAAAGCCCAGGCACTATAGCGCCAGGCCCTATAGGCATTGAAAGCGTAAGCGGATGCAAAGTTTCAGTAGTATCTAGAGGCGCATTTTCTAATGTATATTGCACCCGTCCTACAATCATATTTTGCAACGCAAGCGTTAACGCCGGAACAACTACCCCGCCCACTATAACAGGCTGAAACATCATATACAGGCCCGAGGCCTGACTATTTTGCATACCAGGCATAAATCTCCCCACCCAACGAAAAACTAATTGTACAAAAAATATCCTTAAAAAGCATTAATATTATTTATTTAAAAATCAAAAACATAATAAAAATAAATACTCAACTATATAAATTTATTCTTGCATTTTTATGAAAACACGCTACTCTTGTGATGTTTATTAAAAGCTGTATTCATAAAGTTTTTTGTAGCGAAAAAAGTGGGCTATTCGAACAAAATTGAGCAAAATTTGAGGCGAATAGTAATTCTATTTAACGAAAATTTTGCTCAATTTGGACCAACAGACCGCTTTTGCAGTAAAAATAACTTTATGAATACAGCTTCTTAAACCTTGCCACAATATCTATTCTTTGTAGCAAGACCTCAAAACAGCAAAGGAGTTATCATATGAAATCTAAATCTTGTATCATCGACATGATCGCTTGGATCTTAATTCTCATTGGCGGTATCAATTGGGGCTTGGTAGGTTTTTTTGACTTTAATTTAGTAACCTACATCTTTGGTGATATGTCTACTGCCAGCCGCGCAATTTATGCGGTGGTAGGCCTTGCTGCTCTATATGGCTTAATTTTCATTAGCCGTAAACACTATTGTAAAAAAGAAGGTAGCTGTTCTTAAACTAATAGTTAATCTGATCATCCGGGCGTGTGCCCGGATTTTTTTTAACAAAAATTCATTGCATCTCGATAGGAATGCTTCTTATAATAGCCAAAATCAACTATAGGGCCAAAAAAAATGACGCGTGTAGCAAAACTAACTCTAGAAAATGGCGAAACTTTTGAACTGCCTATTTTAAGCGGCACTCTAGGACCAGACGTAATCGACATCGGTAATCTTGCAAAAAGCGGTTTATTTACTTTTGATCCAGGTTTTATGTCAACAGCAGCTTGCCGCTCTGGAATTACTTATATTGACGGCGATCAAGGGATTTTGCTCCACCGCGGCTACCCCATTCAAGAATTAGCAGAACATAGCTCTTATCTAGAACTATGCTATCTCCTACTCAACGGCGAACTCCCTAACAAAACCCAAAAAGCAGAATTTGAAAAAAGCATTAAATATCACACTATGGTCCATGAACAAGTAGTCAATTTTTTTCAAGGCTTTCGCCGCAGCGCCCATCCTATGGCCATCATGGTGGGTGTGGTTGGAGCACTCTCTGCTTTTTATCATGATCAACTTAATATCCATGCAGAATCTAATCGCCAATTAGTGGCACATCGACTCATCGGTAAAATGCCAACTATTGCTGCCATGTGTTACAAATATGCACTAGGCCAACCTTTCATGTATCCAAGAAATGAAATGAGCTATGCCGAAAATTTTTTATACATGATGTTCGGCACCCCCTGTGAAGAATATGTCCCCAATCCTGTTTTTGTTAAAGCCTTAGATCGGATTTTTACTTTACATGCAGATCATGAACAAAACGCTTCCACTTCCACCGTGAGACTCGCAGGCTCTACTGGTGCCAATCCTTATGCATGCATCTCTGCAGGAATTTCTGCACTTTGGGGCCCTGCACATGGTGGTGCAAATGAAGCCGCATTAAGAATGCTCATAGACATCAAAGATCCAAAAAATATTCCTGATTTTATCGCCAAAGTAAAAGACAAAAATAGCGGCATCCGCTTGATGGGCTTTGGCCATCGTGTTTATAAAAATTTTGATCCACGCGCTAAAGTAATGCGCCAAACATGTGAAGAAGTCTTAAAAGAACTCGGCGACGCCAATAACCCCACTCTTGAAATCGCTATGAAATTACAAGAAATCGCACTCAACGATGCTTATTTTATTGAACGCAAACTTTATCCGAATGTAGATTTTTATTCCGGCATTATCTTAAATGCCATCGGCATTCCAATGAGCATGTTTACTGTAATTTTTGCAGTCGCGCGTACTGTGGGTTGGATTTCACAATGGAATGAAATGATGTCAGATAAAGAATCTAAATTAGGCCGTCCGCGTCAACTTTATATTGGCCCCAAAGAACGTCATTATCAACCACTCAGTAAACGTTAATGTCCGCCACCTTTGCCCTCTATATCGAAGACTGCGCAAAGCAAATACGCAAGCTGCGCAGTCTTGAATATCAAGGAAACAAGCTCGAACAAGTTATTAAAATGAGCCTGCCCTTTGAGTTAAAAACCACACCTTATCCCAAAAAAGGCATATTGCTCAGCCATGGATTCTTAGCATCGCCTTATATCATGCGCTCTTTAGCTGAAGATTTTGCTCAAGCAGGTTTTTTAGTACGCGCCATCCTTTTACCGGGACACGGCACCAACTTTAAAGAGTTGGATCATTACACTTGGCAAGACTGGCTTGCAACAGTACGCTTTGGCTATGAAAGCTTAAGCAATGATTGCGAAGAAATTTACCTTTGCGGTTTTTCAGCAGGCGCAACATTATCTTTAATATTAGCTTTAGAACTATTGGCAAACAACCGAGCGAGTGCTTTAAAAAAATTAATTTTAATCGCGCCATGCTTTAAGCTAAGCGGCATCACCAAAAGCTTTCCTTGGTTGATCAAAAATAAACTCACAAAATTTTTACCCCAACTCTTTTGTACCCAAGCCGAAAAAGAACATTTAGCAAGTTATACTAAATTTTCTATTAAGAGCGTCGGACAAATCATCGAAATGCTGCAATTTTTAAAACAACAATTGACACCTTATCAAAAAAATAAATTTCCACTTCCCACCTATGTCATCGCATCACATGAAGATGCCACGGTAAAATTTACCGCCACTATGGATTTTGTGAACACCTACCTCACAAAAAACTCATATTTTTGGATCTACAGCACCAAAGTAATCACAAACCCCATAGCAGTACCCAGCAGTTTAATCAAAGCACAAAATCTTAAAGAACATATTAAAGCCATCTCTCACGTCGCAATTCCAGTAGCACCCACAGATCTTTATTTTGGTATCAATGGCGGCTACTATGGCAAGATTACAACTAAAGTTAACTGGGGCGAACCACGCTTCATGCAGCGCTTAAAACGACTCACTTACAACCCAGATTATACACATTTACAAACACATATTTTTTCATGGCTCCAGGAGAAATGAGAATTATTCTCATTTACAAACTTAAGGAAATCATTTAAAATCCTTTCCATAAGGTAGAGGGACAAACCTTTGAAAACAAAACATACATTCAGATCCTGGCTGTTATTATTCTTTGCTGTTTCCGGCCCAGGCTTAGTGGTAATGCTGGCAGACACCGATGCAGGCAGCGTAATCACTGCTGCACAAAGTGGCGCGATTTGGGGTTATAAATTACTAGCGCTCCAATTTATCTTAATGCCTATTCTTTATATAGCTCAAGAATTAACCATACGTCTAGGCCTAGTCACACATATGGGACACGGTGAGCTCATCCGCAAACATTTTGGACGTGCCTGGGCCTGGCTATCCATTTCTACTTTAATGATTTCATGCGCAGGGGCCATTATCACTGAATTCAGTGGCATGGCAGGCGTAGGCATGCTCTTTGGCATTCCTATCAAAATCACTATGATTCTGGTCATTGGCTTTTTAACCTTAATCACCTGGACCGGATCGTATCTATCTGTTGAACGCATGGCCATTTTTTTGGGCTTATTTGAACTCACTTTTTTAGCGGTAGCCTGGATGGCACACCCGAATCTTCATGAAGTATTTACAGATTTACACAATATCCCGTACACCAACGCAAGTTATTTATATTTAGCTGCCGGCAACGTCGGTGCTGTAATTATGCCCTGGATGATTTTTTATCAACAATCCGCCGTTGTTGATAAAAAATTAACCGCAGAACACCTACCCACAGCACGACTTGATACTGCCTTAGGCGCGGTCATCACCCAACTAATTATGGCTGCTGTACTCATGACTACCGCAGCTACGCTCGGTAAAATTCATTCAGGTGCAACTTTAGATACCGTCGAACAAATCAGTGACGCGCTCACACCTTTTTTGGGCAGCACCGCAGGCCATCTTTTATTCGCCCTCGGCATTACCGGATCAGCAATGGTCGCGGCTATCGTAGTATCATTAACCGCAGCTTGGGGATTAGGAGAAGTAACCGGCTACAAACGCTCTTTAGAACATAAAATTCACGAAGCACCCTGGTTTTACAGCATCTACACGCTGACCTTGATTGCTGGCGGAATCATCGTTGCCTCAGGAATGAATCTCATAAAATTAAGCGTTGCTGTTGAAGTCATGAACGCACTGCTATTGCCCATTGTTTTAAGCTTTTTATTTTTACTTGCTCATAAAACCTTACCTGAAAAATATCGCTTGCAAGGCCCTTATGCTTGGATCACAGGCATCATTTTGGGTTGCACCGCTCTCTTTGGTTTATTTGCTGGTATCTGGGGTGGCTTGTTAAATTAAAAACGTCTTAAAAAAGTCACAAAGGTATAATCATAAGCATGCTGCGCATCACGAGGATGTCTTTCTTCATCTTGCCGCACCCATGCTTGCGCAGTAATTTTTGGAAAAAAAGCATCGGCTTTTAAATCAGCAGCTACTTCAGTCGCATAGATTTTATGAATATCCGCAAAGCAAAGTCGATAGATTTCTGCACCGCCTATAAGCATGACTTCTTCATGAGGTTGAATTAGTTGCGCTAATTCTGAAAGCTCATGAATAACTTGGGCATAATCCGAGTGAAAATCTTGTTGACGTGTCAGCACAATCATGCGTCGATGCGGCAATGGCCGGCCAATAGACTCGTAAGTTTTACGCCCCATCAAAACAACTTTATTTAAAGTAAGCGCCTTAAAGTGTTTGAGGTCATTGGGTAAATGCCAAAGTAATTGGTTATCTTTGCCAATACCAAAATTTTCCTCATAAGCAACCACTGCAGAAAAGTTAAAACCTTTGGACATAAGCCCCACCTACAAAGATAATTTTTTTAACAATTCATCCATAATCTTGGCACTTAAAGATATATCTTCACGTATGAGCTCAATCCGATAATCGCACAAAGGTTCACTATAGCCAAAACGCAAACGGTTTTCGATCGCCAAGATTTTTTTACGCAAATGGGTTTGCTCACGCATTAATTCTTTTTGCACTTCTGAAAATTGGATAGATTCTGAAGCCAGTTCATCTTTTTTTAGCGTAGTTTTACGCATTTGATAAACTTTGCGATTAGAGTGCATGAAGTTTTTTTTCCTTAATAAATTGAACCTGACCTGTTAGAGATAAATGCGATCCCAAATCTTGGAGCATCAAAACACCACCCGACATACGCAACTGCAACAGCGCTCCTTGTTGCATTAAGCTTTCGTGCTGCAACACGCATAATACCGCCATTGCCCCAGAACCGCAAGCTTGAGTGATCCCAGCGCCGCGTTCATACACCAACACCTGCCATTCAGCTTTGGGGTTTTTAAAAACAAATTCTACATTGACGCCACCCGCATCTTGATAAAGCACGGCAATGCGTCGCCCAATTTTTATTAATTCTTGTTCAGAGATTTCTGCAAAAATAACCCAATGAGGATTTGGCATATTGATCCGAAAACCCGTTAAATCTAAATCAGGAAAAACTTGCAAAGTCATCAGGCCTAAATATTGTACTCCTTGCTTAGGTAAAGCAATAGTAACTTGATCATCTTTAACCTCACAACGAATCTCTTGCCCCGCCATGATTAAAGTAAATGGCTGCTGCAATTGCTTTTTTTTTACCAAATAAAAAGCCACACAACGCAAACCATTGCCACACAGCACACCATCAGAACCATCAGGATTAAAAAATCTAACACGATAAGGCGCAGCGTCCGTCACAATCATCAGCCCATCACCTTGCTCACAATTAAGGGTGAGCGCAAGCTGAGACCAATGATCATCTGCATAAATATCAAAGGCTGAAGCAGGAACTTCTAACACCCAAAGTAAATTACCAGTACCGCTGTAAAGAACCGCTTGCATAAAAGGATCTAAAGATTTTGAACATATCATATCACGGCAAAATCAAGTAGAATATATCGATTGTGCTTCAAAGCAAACTTATGTCTTTTCAACTACAAGCGCCTTATCAGCCTACAGGGGATCAACCCAGCGCGATACGTTCATTAACCGAAGGCATCAAGCAAGGCTTAAGCCAACAGGTTTTATTAGGCGTAACCGGCTCAGGCAAAACTTTTACCATCGCCAATGTTATTCAAAACCTCGAGCGCCCGACGTTAATTTTAGTGCACAATAAAACCTTAGCCGCACAATTTTATGGTGAAATGAAAGCTTTTTTTCCTAAAAATCACGTTGAATATTTCGTTTCTTATTATGACTACTATCAACCCGAAGCCTATGTACCTGCCTCTGATACTTATATCGAAAAAGATTCTGCCATCAACGATCATATTGAACAAATGCGTTTATCGGCAACCAAGGCTTTACTTGAATACAAAGATGTCATTATCGTCGCTACAGTTTCTGCAATCTATGGCTTAGGGGACCCTAACTCTTATTTAAAGATGGCACTACACCTTGATAAAAGCCATCAAATTAAACAACGTGATTTAATTAAACGTTTAACAGAAATTCAATATACTCGTAACGATACCGTGCTAGAACGCGGCACTTATCGAGTACGTGGCGAGGTTATTGATATTTTTCCTGCAGAATCTGAAAAAGATGCGGTACGCGTTGTACTCTTTGGAGATGAAATTGAATCCTTAAAATATTTTGACCCACTCACAGGCGAAATAATCGGCGAAGTACCACGCCTGACCATTTATCCCAAAACGCACTACGCCACACCGCGAGATATCCTAGTGAACATGCTTGATCAAATGAAGATAGACCTAAAAAAACAGGTAAAATTTTTTGAAAGCGAACACAAGCTCGTAGAAGCACAACGCCTGCAACAACGCACGCTTTATGACATTGAGATGATTCAAGAAATCGGCTATTGCAAAGGCATTGAAAATTATTCTCGCTACCTTTCAGGCAAAGCACCAGGACAAGCGCCCCCGACCTTAATGGATTATTTACCTAAGAATGCATTACTAGTCATCGATGAATCTCACGTCACCGTACCTCAACTAGGCGCCATGTATAAAGGCGATCGCGCACGTAAAGAAAATTTAGTAAATTACGGCTTCCGCCTCCCCGCGGCTCTTGACAATCGACCTTTAACATTTACAGAATTTAAAGATTTAATGCCGCAAACTATTTATATTTCAGCTACACCTGGTGAATATGAATTACAACATGCCGATCAAATCGCCGAACAAGTCGTGCGCCCGACAGGATTGATCGATCCAGAAATCAGCATTCGCCCCATTGCAACCCAAGTAGATGATGTCCTCTCAGAAATCAAAAAACGCATCAGCAAAAATGAACGTGTACTCATCACCACGCTAACCAAAAAAATGTCCGAAGATTTAAGCGAATATTTAAATGAACAAGGCATTCGCGTCCGTTATTTACATTCAGACATCGACACTGTTGAACGCGTAGAAATCTTACGCGACTTACGCTTAGGCGTCTTTGATGTTTTGGTAGGAATCAACTTATTGCGCGAAGGCCTAGACTTACCTGAAGTATCATTAGTAGCAATTTTTGACGCTGATAAAGAAGGTTTTTTACGCTCCGCACGCTCACTTATTCAAACAATCGGGCGCGCAGCGCGCCACGTACACGGACAGGCTATTTTATACGCTGATCGCATTACCAACTCCATGCAAATAGCAATTGACGAAACAGAACGCCGGCGTAAAAAACAAATCCAACATAACCATGAACACAATATCACGCCCACCAGTATTCAACGAGAAATACAAGATATCATGGAGGGCGCGCGCAGTCGCAATCGAGCAGAGCTGGCCGCCGCCAAAGAGCTTGCGCTTCCAAATTTCGAAGCGCTCACACCTTTAGATGCAGCCAAATTAATAAAACAACTCGAAAAACGCATGCGTGAACATGCAAAAAATCTCGAATTTGAACAGGCAGCACAAGTACGAGATCAACTGTTAACACTAGAACAATACTGGAAAAAGATTTAGCAAAGCGCATAAGGAGCACAAATTATGAATAGTCGCCTAATAGGAGGAATTTTATTAATCGTAGGCACTTCTATTGGCGGAGGCATGCTCGCAATTCCCATGGCTACAGCAAACCTAGGCTTTTGGGTCTCAAGTCTAGTATTGTTGAGCTTATGGTTGATTACGGTTTTTTCTGCCTATCTTATTTTAGAGGTTAATTTGTTATTACCCGAAGGAACTAATCTCATCAGCATGGCACGCATAACGCTAGGCCGAAGCGGCGCAGTAGTCATGTGGATTTCTTACCTACTTTTACTTTATGCGCTCATTTCTGCCTACACTTCTGGAGGTGCCGATGTCATCTATAATTTAAGTGCTACTTTACATATCATCTTAAGCAACTGGCTTAATGTACTAATCTTTTTAGTGATCCTAGGAGCCATTGTAGTGATCGGTATTCGCGGCGTTGACTTCGCAAATAGAATTTTATTAAGTACCAAATTATTAACTTTTTTATTGGTAGTAATATTTTGCTTACCTCTCGTACATCTACAATTAATGAATCACAGTAATCTGCATTACTTACCCACTGCAATCATGCCTGTAGTCACTTCATTTGGCTTTGCCATCATCATGCCTTCTTTGCGGGTATATTTAAACAGTAATGTTAAACTTCTGCGACAAACCATTTTTTATGGCAGTCTCATACCACTGGCATGTTATCTTTTGTGGAATTTCATCATCCAAGGAACCATCCCTCATGATCAACTCGCCAATTTTGCTAGTGATCATGCAGTCGCTTTACTCACCAATAGCCTAAGCGATCTCACCCAAAACAAATTCATCGGCGAATTAATTCATTTATTTACTGTGATCTGCATTACGACTTCTTTTTTAGGTGTTTCTTTATGCTTAATGGATTTCTTAAGAGACGGACTCAACATCAAAACCAAAATACATTCCATGCTCTGGCCCACACTATTAACTTTTGGCCCACCCTTCATTCTCGTGAGCATTGCGCCAAACATCTTCATTAAAGCCTTAAGCTATGCGGGTGTGATGTGCGTCATCTTATTAATGCTCTTACCCGGAATCATGACTTATCGCAGCCGCTATATTTTAAAACTGCCTTATACTTATCAAGTGCTTGGTGGCAAGCTATTATTAGGAATACAAATCGCCTGTGCTGTCGCTTTACTGTTATTTGCCATGAGCCACATATAAATGTGAATCAAAAGTCGAAATGAAGTGAGCCTTGGTACTTCTCCCTCAGGTTTAACTGTCCGGAATAATTTAAGGAATGACACTTAGCTTTCAAAATCGCAGCATTATTCCAAAGGCGCCACTCCCTCCCCTCAGGCGTCACTCTCTCCCGCAGGCGTCATCCTCTGAAAATTGCTTGCAAAAGCTGTGATCAAAGCCAAAAGCATGCAAGCAATTTTGCAGAGGATCCAGGCTAAAAGCCTAGAGAGAAGAATGATTTTTTTAATATCATTTTAATGAAAGCTTCAAGCCTAGATCCTCTGCAAAATTGCCAGGAAGTTTTTAGTTCTACTCAAAGTCATCTGCGGCAATTTTCAGAGGATGACACCTGCGGGGGAGGGTGATGTCTGAGCAGGGAGAGACTCATGTTAATTTAGCCAAAAACATTGGATTTTACATGTCAGGCATGCTATTAATTTCTTTCTTTTTATTCCGGACAGTTAAACCTCAAGGGAGAAGCACAATTTCGCATTTTGAAATGCGTTTGGTATAGATTTGCTGAGTGCCTTCTAAAAAAGCACCTCCGCTTCCAAACAACTTTTATTGTAAACTCTTACACTCTAGATATAATTCATCTAGCAATTTATTCAATTCATTATTTTCTTTTATGACCAGAATTTTATTCTTGTGCAAAACTACATCTGAAAGCGAGTTCATTCCTCCGAGCATACTATTTATTATTAATTTTGCAGCTTCTTGTTTATTTGTTGATTCTGTGAGATTAAGATAATTATCTAATAACTTTTTCATTTTACCTGCCCAAGGATTATTAAAACGGTCTAATAATTGAATAAGGCTTATTAACTTTTGAGTGATTACAGTGTTTTCCATTTTTTTGACCTCTCTACTTATTTTAATTTTTCAATTTTAAGATCTTTTATTTCCCAGGGTCTCAATACATAGATTTGCCGCCAACCCTTGCTTACTATTCCTTCTCGCGTTTCAATAAATCCTATTCTGATTAACGTACCCTTAGGTAAAGTAATTGCATAATCCATTTCCCGAGGTATATTTGCTTTTATTCGTTCGGGATCATCCATATTCGGTCCCCAAAAAAAATTCCCTAATACCTCTGTTTCTTCAAAATTTCTATAAACCGTATAGTCAACATCTATTGCTATAGTATGATATTTCTTGTCAATAAAAGTTTCTGCGATTCGCTCTGAGGGTTGTTCATATTCTAGTAGTTCGCATTCTTTAAACAATTCATGTAATAAAATCACAAGCTTATCTGTTTCTTCAATATTAGGTTTTTCATCTTTATATAAAATCAAATCTGACAGTGAGCCCATTCCTCCGAAGATCGTGTTTTTAGCCAAAA
>JAGVKT010000079.1 GCA_020050355.1 Gammaproteobacteria bacterium
AAAACGTAGAGCTATCCAGCCAAGGATCCAGTACATCAACTTGAAGTGACTACTGAAATAGCATCCTTTTCATACGATTGGCGCTAGATCCCTCGCCTATAAGTATTTCGCATTCTACAAGTGATTAGCGGCGAGGAACGACAGCCTAATAACTGATGATTATTCAGAGTTAAACCGCACCCTCTTCAATCGCAGAAACTGGCTTAATGACGGTTTCTTCAGAGGTTATTTGGTCATTTAAGACTTTAGCAACACAGGTATCAGACCAAACATTTAAAGAGGTTTCGATCATATCGATAATGCTATAAAACGGTAAGATTACCCCCATTAAAGTAATCGGAATGCTCATACTTGATAATAAACTAGCGCTTAAGAAGAAGCAGCCCATTGGAACGCCAGCATTGCCCACCGCCGCAATCGTGGCGATTAAAATCCAGGCAAACATTTTGCCAACAGTTATTTGTAAGCCATTGTTTTGCATTACGTAGATAACAGTCGCGAAGATAAAAGCAGCACAGCCATTCATATTAATACTGGTGCAAAGCGGTAATACAAAGCGACTAATTTTGGGTTGGACATTGAGATTTTTTTCAGCGGTTTCAATGGTAATTGGCAACGTTCCAGCTGAAGATTTTGAGAAAAAAGCTACCGTTAAGGCTGGCATCATTTGGCGCATCGTTTTAAAAGGGCTGATTTTATTCATCTTGAGCCAGCTAGGTAAAATAACTAGCCCTTGAATTAAGTTAGCTAATACGACCACCGCTAAGTACTGCGCAATACCTTTAATGTTCATGCCATGACGCAATTGGATAACCGTCACGGTGATAAAACCGTATAAAGCGATCGGAATAATGGTAACCACCCATTTGGTAATCACCAAGAATAAGCCATGAATACCCTTAAAAAATTGGATAGTAGTGTTGCGCGGAGCCTCTTCAGGTATATATCGAATGGCTATCCCGACAACAATTCCCACCAATAACACCGCCATGACTTGATAATCTAAAAATGGTGCAAAAATATTCGTTGGAATGAGCGAAGTTAAATGCTGCAAATAATTAGTTTGAGAATTAAGCATAGCGCTCGTGGCGACAACTTGGGTTCCAATGTTGCTAGGTTGAATAATTAAATAGAGCATGCAGCTGACACTTGCAGCAACAATTGTGGTACTTAAGGTATAAAAAATAATTCTTTGCCATAGCCGTTTCATGTTGGCTTCAGCGCTGTAGCCCGACAACGTTACGATCAGTGATAAAGCAATGATAGGCAAGCTGATACACTTAAAAATTCGGATAAAGATATCAGAAATAACAGTACCTAACGTTTTCAAGATCGCTATATCAGAAAACCCACTTAACACCCCTAAAATTAACATAATCGAGTACAGGGTGAAGGTATTAAAGATTTTGGATTTTGGCGCCTTACGGTCACACATGGTTAATATCCCTCAATTCAGGTAAAGTAAAAAGTAGTCGAAAATTCAATGAGAAGCAAATAAGTGTCGGCTAGTGCCAACAACAAAGCGTAGCAGGTGCGCAAAGCAGGATTGTGTGATGTAGATTGGATTTGGACAAAAACTTCATACTGACCCTAAAATACAAAAAATTAATAATAAACTATGTGTTCTTGTTTTTCAACTTTGGCGTTTTTAAATCCCGTAGCCTGGTTGAAACTCAGGCTATGAAGATTATGGGTTTAGTCCACCTGGCTCTTCTTGAATTGCATGTATTGTTATTGCAACCTGAGCTGCAGACCCCTGAGAAGCTAGAGGTGAAACTGCAGGAGACGTCGCACTGCTAAACGTAGCATACCGATTATCACTAAGGCGCATTTTTTCTTTGAGGAATTTCTGTAAATCGACCTCCCTGACTGCCCTTACGGGCTCATTTCCTATTTTTTCTAAGCTAATTACTCGATTGAAATCAAGTTTTGTTGCTACATATTTTAAATCATGCGTAATAACCACTGTGGTTATGTTTCGATTCTTAAGTTCATTTTTTAACAATGTTAAAATTACATCTCTACCTTTATCATCTAAATCATTGGTTGGTTCATCAAGCAATACAAAATTTGAGATCCCTCTTCTTATCTCTAGCAACAATCTCGCGTACTCAACTCTTCGGGTTTGCCCCCCTGATATTTTAGGCGTGAGATCAAGTTTTAACTCAATAACGTCATCAAGTTTAAATTCAGGTAATCCAACATCGTTCATCGCTTGACGTATTTCTTGGTCTGAAGCACCAGGACAACGACAACTGATATTCTTTTTGAAAGTGCCACGAAGTATCGCTGGATTTTGAGGAATTATTGAACAGACACTTTGTGTTGATTCTGGGTTGAGTGCATCAATATCTTGATCAGATAATAAAACTTGACCTGAATCAGGCTGAACAAAACCACATAGCAATTTCAATAAAGTTGATTTCCCATTACCATTGCCACCTACTATTGCGATAACTTCTTTATGTCCTATCTCCAACGAGAAATCTTCAAAAACTTTTGTTCCTTCTTTGGGATAAGAGTAAGAGACTTTTTTATATTTAATACTAGTATCTTCGGGATTCACGGAGAAGTTCTTAGCATTACTCGGAGCTGAACCTTCTTCAATATACTTGAGGACTTCGTAGAAAAGACCACCGGCAGAAATGAGCCGCTTCATCGTCTGAGTTAGGTTACTGGTAATATGAAGCAGCAATAATGCATAAAACAACAAAATAAATAATTCATCTCGATCTAAAAGATCTTTTTGAACTGCCCATGCTAATTGTCCAAAAAATACCAACCAACCTAATGAAGGTGCCACCATCGATGCATACGCATTGGTATGCAGGGTCTTTTTCATCTTTGGCGTTAAATTATCTTCGTCATACTGAATTAGATCATCAATTGCAGATTGTTGCTGCCCTAAAATTCGGTTAGTTTCGTAGCCACCGGCGAAAACAATCTTATTTGAAAAGCTTTGATAAAGAGCGCCGATATAAGCCAAAAATTTATCTGCCATGTATTTTGTACCTGGCATGCAGGCTAAGAATAATATCGATTGCGCGGTACTCAGTGAGGTTACCTTCCCAAGTCTGTGCCACATATAGCCATTAAGTGCAATAATTTCAAATAGCCCAGTCGTTGCATCTACAATGACCGGCAGTAAGGCCCAGCCTACTCCTTCAGGTTGATAATTATAGCCGTTGACATGAGTCACACGATGTTGGTCACCAGGATATAAGATCTCTTCGGGAATCATAAAAAAGGTTTTTGCAGCTTGTCTCATTAATCTAGTGCTTAGTGCCCCACCAGAGTCCGCTAATATTATTTCTTGGAGTGGCGGAATATTTGCTGAAGTTAAGAACAACCCGCAGGATAAACCAAATCTCCAAAGAGCATCTCCTTTTTCGCCTTGATTAAAATGATCAAAACCGGCAACAAATATTGGAGGAGCACTAATATCGAGTGCAATTTTCACCCCGGTAAGTGCAGCAACCACAGCGATGTGGAAAGGTCTCCTTCTAACTACTTCCGTAAGTTCCTCGCGAGCACGAACCAGCATAACCATTCCTTTTGCTGAAAGCTTTTTTCAATTTTTAGAAATTTCAATCTTTTCTTTTTCGTTAACTAACAAAGCCTTTTTAAATAAATAATCGACTCTAAAATAGTGTTTATTAACTTGATAATTTAACTGCCAAGGATTTTTTTTATCATCCAAAATAAACAAAGTTGGTTTTACCTGCACTCCTGGTGGCAGCTTAATATAAACAGAGGCGCCATCGTTGTAGACTTTAATAGGCTTCCAGGTAGGATTTTCTTTAAATAATCCGCTTTTATTTTTAATACTGTATTTACTATCTAATTTACGGGAGCAATGACATTCCGTTCCTTTTGAAAGTACTTCTGGTACTGGCTGAACTTGTGGTGGTGAAGTTTGAGTGGTCACACAAGCGGTTAAATGAAAAGTAACAAGGGATAACAACAGCAATCTATTAAATTGTTTATACATTTTATTTTTATCTCTTAATTAGTACCGGCTGTCCTACCGTTGGAGTTGCATTAAATAAAATTTCGTTACATAGCTTTTAGTTTCGGCTGGCAAATTGAGTTCATGAACACTTCTTGCCGCTGGATTTTCCAGTAGAGCTTTTTCAACCCGGCTACTGCCAGCATTATAAGCAGCAATTGCTAAATCCCACTTGCCAAATTTTTTATAAAGCTGTTTAAAATAATTCAAAGCGGCCTTTGTTGAAGGCTCTAAAACAAAACGCTCTTTTTCTGACAATCCTAAATCATCTGCTGTTTTAGGCATTAGCTGCCACAAACCGCCTGCCCCTTTATTTGAAACCGCTTCAGCATTATATTCACTTTCGATCACTGGAATTAAAGCCAATTCATGAGGCAACTGGAACTCTTCAAGTTTGGTGATGATGTAATCATATTCATCTTTTTTAATCGGCGATTTTAGTACCGCTTCTAAATGGCTCGCGCCTGAATCAAATGGTAAATCTTCAAGAAATAACACACGTCTACTTTTAACGTCATAGACCCAGTTGTCTTTTATTTTCCTAACAGCCAAACTTTCCGATCCAGATAACGGATGAGTGAGGCGCTCTCTAATGACAGAAAAATTTAGGAACTTTCGCTCATCAAGGAGCTCATGGGTATCAAGGTAACTTGTTACAAATAAACCTGCTAAAATGCTCCACACAAAAATAGCAGACATCCTTAGACATTGACTCATCATTAGCATCCCACCTGAATCAATTTAGCGTAACTACGACTATAGCTTACAACAATGTTAGTAATATCCTACAAAGTTTCTTTACCATCTCTGCTAGCGAACAACCGTCTTATTCCTTACCATCCCGCCACTGGTTTTGTGATATCCCTTGGTCAGGGAGGACGCGTCGAGAGCGATCACAAAACCAGACCATCTACTTAAATTGCCACTTCTGCTCTAATTGTCATTCCAGCAAGCTCATTGGCGCCAACGTAAGTCGTTTTCCGTCTCTCACTTCAGCTTAAGCCATCCTTCTCCCACAAGTGGGAGAAGGGAATGTAGGGTAAATAGTTACATTTTTTTTTCCTTTTAATCAATCCTTAATTTCCCGCCACTTGAATGTTCTCACTTTGTACTCTATGATTGATAAATAATTATATAAATTAGCTCATTCTTACTAATGACAGCTAATCAGTTCGGGAGCTATGTCTTTATATGTGTCATAAAGTAGTTTTTTATCACCAAAATCATTGCTACCAAGTCTCATTCGACCAATCCCATGCCAAATTGCCTATCCTCCTTCGCAATGGCCAAACCCTTTTGATGCCTTGGGGCAGACGCAATCAAACTCCTAGTTCTTTACCGCTAGGAGGCTCAGTATCACTGGATGAAATTTATACTGGTCAATGGGATAGCTATTTTCCAAGGCCAGTAAAAATGCAAATTCGCTCCTTCTTGGTTCGAGATATTGAAGATCAAGTTAAATGGTTTCACCTTCCTAGCGACAAATGGATCCAGGGATTAATTGCCCAAGAGAAAGCCGAAAAACGAGTCTATATTGTGACTTTAACGCCTAACAAAGATTCTATTTGTCCACGCTGGCCACGGATTTTATTAGGGTAATTTATGGATGCATATTGGTCTTCCGCAATTATTTTAATCGACATGAATGCATTCTTTGCCGGTATTGAACAACTTGATTTTCCTCACTTACAGGGCCAACCAGTTGGCATTACTAACGGTATGGATGGTACCTGTATTATTACTTGTTCCTATGAAGCTCGTCATTTTGGCGTGCAAACAGGCATGCGAATTAAAGATGCTTTAAAAATCTGTCCTAATTTTGTGCAAAGACCAGCTCGCCCTGAGCGCTATGCTCAAGCATCACGACTCATTATGGACACGCTGCAAGATATTACCCCTGATGTTGAGGTTTTTTCTGTTGATGAAGCTTTTTTAGATGTGACGCGTTGCCAACGGCTTTGGGGATCTCCAGAAAAAATGGCTAGGATGGCTAAGAAAAAAATTTTCGACGTCTCGGGCTTGGTTTGCTCGGTGGGAGTCAGTGGCGATAAAACTACGGCAAAATATGCCGCCAAGTGTCAAAAACCTAATGGCTTTACTGTCATCCCACCCTGGGAAGCCAAAGA
>JAGVKT010000014.1 GCA_020050355.1 Gammaproteobacteria bacterium
CGGGCACGAAAATGGTGAGAGGAACAAATTACTTTGAGATATTTTAACAATGAGTAGAGACACCTATTCCTACACATCAAGCAAATTAAACAAACCCCTTTGGGAAAAGTTTCATATCGATCCATTTCTCCTCGGAGGGCTATTAGCCTTAATTTCTGTGGGGATCATTATTCTATATAGTGCAGATGGTGCCAGCATTACGGTATTGCTTCGTCAGGGGGTAAGACTGGGCGCGGCCTTTATCGTCATGATTATTTTTGCACAAATACCACCACGAAAATATTATCAGTGGACTCCCTATATCTTTGCATTAGGGATCTTCTTATTAATCGCCACCTTGATTATTGGTCATACTGGCAAAGGAGCGCAAAGATGGTTGAGTTTGGGCGTCATTAAATTCCAACCCTCGGAGATTATGAAACTTGCTGTGCCCATGATGCTTGCGTGGTTTTTTAATGATAAGCAATTACCACCTTCGTTAGGGACGCTCTTTATAGCAAGCTTCATGCTGGTTATTCCCGTCGGTTTGACGGCGATTCAGCCAGATCTTGGTACTGCTATTATTATGGCTTGTTGTGGCGCATCAGTGTTTGTATTAGCAGGAATCAGTTGGCGGATTATCTTCACGCTTTGTGTGGCAGCGCTTGGTAGTTTTCCAGTTCTTTGGCACTACATGCATGATTATCAGCGTGAACGCGTTTTGACATTTTTAAATCCTGAACGCGATCCGTTGGGCAGCGGTTACCATATCATTCAATCAAAAATAGCGATTGGTTCGGGCGGTGTTTTTGGAAAAGGCTGGCTGAATGGTACCCAGTCGCATTTACAATTTTTGCCAGAACACGCTACCGATTTTATTTTTGCGGTGAGTGGTGAAGAATTCGGTTTAATGGGTGGCATTATATTAATCACTTTATTTATGATTCTGGTTTTAAGGGGACTTCGAATTAGCTCCATCGCTCAAGATACTTACTCACGGTTGCTAGCGGGTAGCATTAGTTTAATGTTCTTTATCTCTTTCTTTGTGAACATCGGCATGGTCAGTGGTATTTTACCCGTAGTAGGTGTTCCCCTGCCCCTCATCAGTTATGGTGGTACCTCCATGGTGACGATTCTGGCGGGCTTTGGCATGATTATGTCTATTTATACACATCGCAAATTGGTAGGTCGATAGGGACAATTATACTTATGAAAAGAACTCTGCGTTGCTTCATTATTATAGGATTATTAATAATCAGTGTCGCAAGTTATGCGGATTTTTCGGCACTCGAAAGTGCAGAAATTCAAGCTTATATCACCTCCTTAGTAAATAAATATGATTTTGATCGAGCCAAGCTCGAAACATTATTTAATACCGTGACCATGAGCGAAGAAGTGATCGCCAAAACAGCAGCGCCATTTGAAGCACAACCTTGGTATATTTATCGCGAAAAAATGCTAACCGCAGAAAGAATTAACAAAGGGATAGTTTATTGGAATCAACATGAACCATTATTACGGGAAGCAGAAAGTAAATATGGAGTACCTGCCAATATAATTGTTGCGATCATTGGAATTGAAACCAAATACGGTGAAAACAAAGGTATTTATCCGGTCTTCAATACCCTCGTTAGCTTAGCGTTTAATCATGGTCGTCGTGCTGACTTTTTTAGATCCGAACTCACCGAATATTTATTACTCACCCGTGAAAATCATTTGCCACCTTTGTTGCTTAAAGGATCTTACGCCGGTGCCGTGGGATTACCACAATTTATGCCCAGTAGTTATCGACGTTTTGCGATCGATTGCAAATCAAAAGGTTATTCAGATTTGTTTGAAAACGATGCAGATGCAATCGCAAGTGTTGGTAATTATCTCCATAAAAATGGTTGGCAGACGGGAGTTGTCGTTGCTGTGGCAGCAACAGCACAAGGAAATTGCGATGCCATCGTCACCCACAAAAAATATAAACCGTATTTAACAGAGGCAGATTTAGCATACTATGGCGTTACGCCATTAGAATCAATTAGTCCCAACAAAGCCTGTCTTGTTGCACTTCAAGTCGAAAATGGCAATGAATATTGGTTGGGATTACAAAATTTTTATGCTATTTCGCGTTATAACAATAGTACCCACTATGTGATGGCTGTTAATTTGTTAGCCCAACGCATCCGGGAAGGCAAATTTAGCAACAAAATTGTAAATGAAGAAAAACAGCCAACAATTGAGAAACCGGTTTTATTTTCCAACGACGCCCAATAAAGTGGTCCATAATTACTGTTATGAACATCAATCTTCTGCAAATTGCCCTAAATTATCATCAAACAGGAAATCTTGAACAGGCCGAAAAGGTTTATCAGCAAATACTAGAGATGAATCCTGATGATGCGAATGTCCTACATTTATATGGCATTTTATCTGGGCAACTTGGAAAGTATGACCAAGCCTTTGCACTCATTAGCCAAGGACTTGAACTCGAACCCAATAATTCAACTTTTCATAATAGTATGGGTAACGTCCTGTGGGGAATGGAAAAATTTGCCGATGCCATTAAACATTATGAGACCGCCATTACCCTGCAGCCCAACGCGCCAATTTCGCAAAACAATCTCGGCAATCTTTTCCTGAAATTAGAACAATATGAGAAAGCCATTCAACATTATCAAGCCGCTATTGCGCTTAAATCTGATTATGCTGAAGCTTATTACAATTTAGGCTTAACTTTTTCTAAATTAAATAAGCAAGAAGAAGCCATCAAAAACTTTCAAAAAGCATTAAAGCTCGAGCCTTCCTATGCTAAAGCTCATGGTCAATTAGCTTTATTATTTCAACAAAGTAATCAACTTGATGAAGCACTTGAACAATATCAACATCAGTTAAGGCTAGATCCTAATGATGTCGAAAGCATAGTTAATCTCGGTGCGATTTTTGTCAAAAAAGGCGACTTGTTACAAGGGGTTGATTATTTTCATAAAGCGTTAGAACTGCAACCCAATCATCATGAAGGACATTACAATTTAGGCTCCACGTATCTGAGTTTACAAAGACCTGATGAAGCTCTCATGCATTATTTGCGTTGCTTGAATGACAAACCGGACGCCGAGACTTATTTCAATGTCGGGGCGATCTACATGTATAAAGATCGACATCAAGATGCGATAGACTATTTTAATTCAGCCCTAGCGATTAATCCGGATTTTGTGGCAGCGCATATCAACTTGGCAACGACTTATTTAAAAACTGAAAATCACTCTAAAGCCATTGAACATTATAAAAAAGCTTTAGAATTAGAACCTGATAATCCTGAGATTTCATTTATCTTAAGTGCAATTTCCGATCAAAAAAATAAACCCACTACTGCACCACTTTCTTTTGTGAAAGATTTGTTTGATCAGTATGCACCTTATTACGAAAAACATTTAGTGACCGTCCTTAAATATCAGGCACACATTTTATTAGAAGACACACTTGCAGATTTACTTAAAGAAGATTTCAGAAATTTATCCATTGTTGACCTTGGTTGTGGCACAGGTTTATGCGGGCCATTATTAAAACCACATGCACGCAAACTGATTGGCATTGATATTGCTCCTAAGATGGTAGCGGCGGCTCGTAGCAAAAATGTCTATGACGAGGTGCTAGAAGGAGATGCAGTGACATTATTGCATACTATGCATGATATCAATTTAATCGTGGCAGCTGATGTTTTCGGCTATATTGGTGATCTGACAGCAGTTTTCCAAGCCGCCTGCCAAGCTCTAACTCAACCAGGTTGGTTTGCATTTACTATTGAACAGTCACAAGATGATTCATTCTCTTTAAGCAAAACGACTCGATTCGAGCATTCTAAGCACTATATCCACCAGCTAAGCGAGCTAAATCATTTTAGAATACTCGTTGAAAATGAGGTAGAATTACGCATCCAACGTCAAATACCTGTTACAGGTATTTTATATATATTGTCAAAATAAAGAGCTAATTTGATGACTAAAAAAGCAGTAGTTTTATTTTCCGGTGGTCTTGACTCCACCACTTGCCTTGCGATTGCTCAGTCCGAAGGCTATGAATGCTATGCGCTATCTTTTAATTATGGACAAAAACATAACAGTGAATTAAAAGCTGCGCTCAAAATAGCTCAAAAAATGGGGGTTAAGGATCATCAGATTTTCCCGCTTCCGATCGACGAATTGCGCGGTTCATCCCTGACCGACCCAAACCTGCAGGTACCTGACTACGCTGATAGTGATGAAATTCCAACGACTTATGTTCCTGCCAGAAATACTATTTTTCTTTCTTTCGCATTAGGTTGGGCGGAGGTATTAAAGGTTTATGATATTTTTACCGGTGTGACGATGAGAGATTATTCACACTACCCAGATTGTCGTCCTGAGTACATTAAACAATTCCAGATTTTAGCTAATCTTGCGACCAAAGATGGCGTCTCCGGATCAAATTTTACTCTGCATACCCCAGTGATCCATTTCACTAAAGCGCAAACTATTGTCCTCGGGACTGAGCTAGGCGTGAATTATGCAGATACTATTTCATGCTATCGCGCCAATTTACAAGGAGAAGCCTGCGGTGACTGTGACTCATGCACCTATAGAAAGAAAGGTTTTGCCGAGGCAGGAATTAAAGACCCTACTCGCTATTATTCTACGGTCACAATCTAGCAGGCACCCTTTAGCGCTTTGAATTCGCTTCGCCCATTAGTTCATGGGTTGCATCAAGGTTACTTTGAATGTCTTGCGGCAAAATATAAAGAGTAATAAATCTATATTTATTTTGAGGGATCCACCGAGAATTTATCCTCAGAAATTCTTTTAAGGAATCGATATTATTTTGACAATTGGGGTTACTTTTCAGGTCCGCTATTAACTTACTCATTGGAGAAGAGAAAAAATAAGATTTTAGTTTAGCTTGCCAATCCATAAGAGCACCTAAAATCGCAATCACCTGCTCATAAATAGGCTGTTTTTTCTGAGCTATCTTTACCCGCCAAAGCTGAAGTTCATCAGACACATCAGCAGTGATTGATAATCCACTAACTTTATCCTCATCTATCGTGCCTCCTCCTGACAGCAGTGCATCTAGTAAAATAATACTATTCCAACTCAGCGCTATCATTAACGGAGAAAAGCCGTCAATACTTGTTTGGTTGACGTCTGCTCCTGCAGACACGAGTATTCGAGTCATTTCTTGATCAGAGTTTCTAATAGCAAAATGAAGTGCTGTTGTTCCATCAGGCTCTTTATAATTAATATTAGCTCCTGCGGCGATTAATTCAGAAACAACATTCTTATGGCGCTTTGCTACTGCTGTCAAGAGTGCCGTTGTACCATTACTCTGAGCGACATTAACATCAGCTCCAGCAGCTATTAACGCTTTCACAACCAATTCATGACCCCCAGCAGCTGCCAAAAGAATAGGAGTACTGTTGTCGATATTAGTATGATTGACATTTGCTTGCGCGGCTATCAAAGTACTTACCACCTTTAAATATCCACGTGTTACAGGTTCAAAAATTGGCGTTGTGCCATATTTGTTGACGTGATTAACATTAGCACCAGCTGCTACTAATGCTGCAACAACTTTATGAAAGGCTTTTTTAGCAGCTAGAAAAATGGGTGTTTCAAAATCCTCCATCGTGGCATTCACTTCAGCGCCTTTCTTGATTAAAAGGCGCACGACACCAAGGTGACCATTATCCGTAGCATAGAAAAGTGCTTCTGAACTTTGACGGACATGTGTGTCTGTTGACAATGCACTAACTATTTCACAATGACCATAAGTGCTTGCTACATAAAGTGGAAGATCTCGCTCGGGGAAAGGTTGATTAAGATCAGCTTGTTCTTTGAGTCTGTTAACTTCAGTCAAAATTCCACAAACTATTGCCCAATACAAAGGCGGTTTTTGTGCATTCGCTTGAGCACCGAGACTCACCGAACTTTGATAAATATATTCTACAATTTCTTTTCTATCTAATGATTGTGCAACTCTTAAAGCATTATTATTTTCTACATCAAAAACATCAACGAATTCTCTAGAAGTATAGGGATAAAAATTCTTCCCACCTAGGGTATTTGAAAAATAACCTTTTTTGATACTGTCGAGATCACCTCGACGCACTTTTTTAAAAAGTCCTAGCTCTCGTTCAGAAAGTCTTGCTCTGTATTTTTTTCTGGAACGCCAAGCCTCAATATAAGCTTGTTTATAGTCAGAAACTTCTCTACCTTGCAGTTCCGGGAAATCGTGATGTAAACGGTGTTGCCAGTAAACTTTAAAGGATTCAGCATTAAGTGTCGCTTTTAATTTTCTACTTACTCGCACCAATTGCACGAAATACCAAGGATCTTCGACGTTTAATTCCTTTAAGATCATGCGTAGCAGATCGGGTAATAAATTCTCAAGATTTGGTTTTTCAATTGGTTTGGCTTGCATTTAGGCAACATCTTTTGATAACAGGTCTTTAACAATAAACGAAGATGCTTAAAGAATTATTAAGTAGCCTGGGTGCAACCCA
>JAGVKT010000082.1 GCA_020050355.1 Gammaproteobacteria bacterium
ACACGATAATGAGGAAAAGGTAAGAATGCAACTGCGTTGCATGCGATTGAGCACCTGGATCCTGTGCTAAATCGCTCCGCGATTTCCACAGGATGACACCGACGGGATTATGCTGCGATTTTGAAAGCTAATTCTCATTGCTTAAATTATTCCGGGCAGTTCAACCCTCAGGGAGAAGTGAAATCACATCGAAATTTTTAACTCCGAACCTAAAGCCAAAGCATTAACAAAAGTATCATGAGGCGCACCAACAAGAGCTTGCCAAGTATCTTGCGCTCCTCCTGAGAGTTGATACACATTAGGCCCGTTGCCATAGTTTGCGGCATAAAGATGGTCTTGGGCGTCAGCGATTAAAGCAGTGACAAAAGCAGGCGCATGTTGACCATAATCAACCCAAGTAAAATCTGCTTGCGCGCTTTTAATACTGTGCGCTTCATTGTCAATGCCGGCGATTAAGAGGTTTTTATCAAAAATTAAACTGTCTATAATATCATAGGGTCCACCAGGTTGGCCTTTATTAATCCAGCCATACGTTGGATTAAGTTGGTAAACTGTGCCTGCATCATCTCCAGTATAAAGAAGTTGTTGCTCTTGGTTTAATGCAAAAGAGCTCGAGCCCAATAGCGGTTTACCTGGTGTTGGTTGCCAATGCGTCCCATCAAATTCTTGGGTAAAATCATTAGTACCAGCATACAACATTGCAGTTCTAGGAACTTGCAACAGCGCCGTAATATCTATTGGACCATTTTGACCCAAAGCATACCAACGGTTTTGTGCAGGAATAAATATTTGTGCACCTTGTGTCGCTGAACCTGCAATCAACATGCCATCAGCATTAAAACTAAGCGCATTCACACTCACAGGTGGATTCAAGCCTACGATATTCCAGTGGGCACCATCCCAAAATTGCACAGAATAATTAGTGCCAACATAAAGATTATTTTGTGCATCAAATTTTAATGCTCGCACTTGCGTAGGTATATTCACAGTGCCTACAGGGGCCCAAGTATTACCATCCCAGCGTAGCACACTCTGTAAAGTTGCAGCATACAAATAAGTGCTCATTTGTACCTGTAGGGTTCTAAAATAATTTTGTTCGATACTATTGGTGGCGCTCAATGTCAGTGCAGCACGCTGTGTCATCGGCGTCATATTGGGCAGCATTTGAAAAACGTAAGTGCAGGAATCATGAGTTTTTAAAGGATGCACTAAAGAAATATTAAGGCACGTGGATGCAGAACCAATAAGCTTTAAAGGTAGGGAGGTATTCATATGATAGTCGATACCAGTAAGCATTGTTGGGCTGGTATTATACAAAGTCAGTGTTTGTTGCAAAGGGTTATCCATATGGGCGCTAGAAGTAAAAGTAGGCAAGGGTCGAGCGCTGCCTAAAAAATTTAACATAGAAGCTAAGATGAGCGACATAAATTTTCCAATTTTTAATCTGTATATTAAATATACAGAAAGCCCATAGTTTTGTCAATTTGTTATTTTATGAGCCTTACGTTAGAATACTCAAAAATTAATGCATCTGAAGGAGATAAAAAGGTGTCTACATACAGTACAAGCGAATTTAAAAATGGTTTAAAAATATTATTAGATGGCCAGCCTTATACTATTTTAGAAAATGAATTTGTAAAACCTGGAAAAGGCCAGGCCTTTAATCGTGTGAAAATTCGTAATCTCAAAAATGGCCGAGTCATTGATCGAACTTTTAAATCAAACGAAACGGTTGAAGCCGCAGAGGTCAATGATATTGATGTGCAATATCTTTATAACGATGGGCAATTTTATCACTTTATGCAGCCGCAAACATTTGAACAATATCAAGTTAATGCAGAAGTTTTAGGAGATGTCAGTCAATGGCTCATGGAGCAAGCAGAATGTATTCTCACTTTATGGGATGGTCAACCACTCACCATAACACCACCTAATTTTATTGAAGCAAAAATTATCGATACTGATCCTGGCTTAAAAGGCGATACTTCAGGAGGCGGTGGTAAGCCAGCAACTATCGAAACTGGCGCCGTAGTGCGTGTTCCGTTGTTCGTACAAATAGGCGAAGTGATCAAAGTAGACACGCGCACCGGAGCTTATCTTTCGAGGGTTAGCAAATAAAAAAGCATGTGGCAGCCGAGCATTTCACTTATAAATTTAAAAAAGCGCAGCGAATTCACCGCCAAAGTGCGTGAATTTTTTAAAGCACGGGATATTTTAGAAGTAGATGTGCCCATTTTAGGCGAGGCGCCGGTTACAGATCCTTATCTTAATGCACTTGAAACCCATTGTCAGAGTTATAAAGAGCACACATTTTATTTACAAACCTCACCAGAGTATTATATGAAGCGCTTGCTTGCAGCAGGTGCGCCTTCAATTTATTATTTCGGCAAAGCCTTTCGTGATGATGAGCGTGGGCGTTTACATAGCCCTGAATTTACCATGCTTGAATGGTATCACTTAGGTTTTGATGATCAGCAGCTCATGCTAGAAGTGAGTGAATTATTGCAATTAGTTTTAGGTAAAACTCCCATCGAGCAAGTGAGTTATCAGGCTTTATTTGAGCAGCATTTACAATTAAATCCGCATACGGCGAGCGTTGAAGTTTTAAATGCATGCGTTCACGAGCGCTTGGGCGCAATTCAAGGTTTAACAACATGCCCACGTGATACTGCATTACAGTTACTGATGAGTGAGGTCATTGAGCCCAAATTAAATTTGCAAGCGCTGACTTTTATTACAGATTTTCCTGCATCACAAGCCGCATTGGCACGCACACGCGGTCAGGTTGCGGCACGCTTCGAGGTCTATTATCAAGGCATCGAATTAGCGAATGGTTATCATGAACTCAATAATGCTAGCACGCAAAAAGAGCGCTTTGCGAAAGATCTTGAGATACGCGCCGCTCAAAAGCTCAAAACTGTACCCATCGATAAAAAATTATTAGCAGCACTTGCGCATAATTTTCCTGAATGTGCGGGCGTGGCCTTAGGTTTTGATCGTTTATTAATGTTAGCTTTAGGCGCAGATGAAATTGATCAGGTGCAAACGTTTGGCTTTAACCGACTTTAAATTTATCAAGAATGAGCGTCACCACTTGTTGGTTGGCTTCAGGCAGGGGATAGTGTTGCAGTGAAGCGGGCGTTACCCACCTTATCGGCTGACCTTCACGACCATGGGCTACACCTGAAAATTTTGTAATCAACCAAAAGTCTAATAAAACTTTACGATCAGGGTAATCAAAAGGAAATTGGATAAAAGGTTCTGCCGCTTCTATAACAACACCTAATTCTTCAAAAAATTCGCGTTTTAAACCTGCTAAAGGCGTTTCGTTAATTTCTAATTTACCTCCAGGAAATTCCCAAAGATCGCCTAAATGTTTATGCGAGGGGCGCAAGCTTAAACAAATACGTTGCTCAGTATCAATAAGTATGCCGATGACAACATGGGTGCGTGTGCTCATGAAATCCAAAATTATTGACGCTTCATCGCTTCAAAAAATTCATGATTGGTTTTGGTTTCTTTTAAGTGTTCAATCAAAAATTCAATTGCCGCAATTTCAGTCATGGGATTAAGTAATTTACGTAAAATCCACATGCGTTGTAATTCATCAGGTTTGGTAATAAGCTCTTCACGCCGTGTTCCAGATTTACTAATATGAATCGCTGGGAAAACGCGTTTTTCAGCAATTTTACGATCAAGGTTAATTTCAGAATTACCGGTACTCTTAAATTCTTCAAAGATAACATCATCCATTTTTGAACCGGTATCTACCAGCGCAGTAGCAATAATCGTTAGACTGCCGCCTTCAGCAGTATTACGCGCAGCGCCAAAGAAACGTTTAGGCCGTTGTAACGCATTCGCATCCACACCCCCAGTGAGCACCTTGCCTGAAGCAGGTGCAATAGTGTTATATGCGCGCGCAAGGCGGGTGATGGAATCTAATAAAATAACGACATCATATTTATGTTCAACCAAGCGCTTAGCTTTTTCAATAACGATTTCTGCCAATTGCACATGGCGTGTCGCCGGCTCATCAAAAGTACTTGCAACAACCTCGCCACGGACAGTGCGCGTCATTTCAGTTACTTCTTCAGGGCGTTCATCAATGAGCAGGACAATCAAATAACATTCAGGATAATTTTGTGAAATAGAATGAGCAATGTTTTGCATCATTAAAGTTTTCCCCGCTTTTGGAGGAGAAACAATCAATAAGCGTTGCCCTTTACCAATGGGCGCAGTCAGGTCGATGATCCGTGGCGTAATATCTTCGGTTGCACCATTACCAATTTCCATGCGCACGCGCTCTTCAGGAAATAAAGGCGTTAAGTTTTCAAAAAGGATTTTATTTTTAGCTTGCTCAGGATGATCAAAGTTCACTGAATCAATGCGCGTAACTGCAAAATAACGTTCACCTTCTTTAGGAGGTCGAATCTTGGCAGAAATGCTATCGCCGGTACGTAAGTTAAAACGGCGAATCAGCTGCGGTGGCACATAAATATCATCGGGATTGGTGACATAATCACTATCAGAAGAGCGCAAAAAGCCATAGCCATCAGGCAAAATTTCTAACACTCCTTCGCCAAAAATATCTTCGCCTTTACGAGAGTGTGATTTTAAAATTGCAAAAATAATTTCTTGTTTGCGCGTACGGCCTGCGTTTTCAACCCCCAGGGATTGGGCAAGGTCCATTAAATCTGCGATAGATTTCTTTTTGAGCTCATTAAGATTCATAAAACACCGTTTTGTTGATTTTAAAAGGAAAGGAAAAGAAGGGCGAGCGTAATGATAAAGTCTCGCGAATTATAAATTATCGTCAATAAAACTTTGAAGTTGTGCTTTGCTCAAAGCGCCTACTTTAGTAGCATGAGCGCTGCCATTTTTGAAAATGATCAAAGTAGGAATGCCGCGAATGCCGAACTGCGCCGGAATATTTTGTGCTTCATCAACATTCACTTTAACAACTTTAATCTTGCCTTTATTTTCTTCAGCAATTTCATGAAGGATGGGTGCGATCATTCGGCAAGGTCCACACCATTCAGCCCAAAAATCAACTAAAACGGGTTGATTCGACTTTAACACTTCATGATCAAAATTTGCATCATTTATATTGACAATAATGTCACTCATAAGAGCCTCTTCTAGGGAGTTGATGGTTTATTTTAAAGAAGCTACATCAAACGGACCTCAAAATGCGAACCTACGTACGTTTGATATAGAACACGAAACGAGCTTATGATGCACCTATTTTAAAAAAAATGCAAGTATTAAAAAAGAGCGAACTTTGCTTCTTTTCATTAAAAGCTGCGAGTAGTTTTTTTAAAAAATTATGCTATGATGGCTAGAATAATTTTTTAGAAAGGCGAGTAATGATCCGCATTAAAGAATTAGCATTGCTCATAGTGTCTAGTTTGCTATTAACCGCGTGTGCGACTGATGAAGCTAACTATACACCTGACGCGCGCGATCCCTATCAAGCTTATAATCGTGCCATGTTTAAATTTAATGATGTATTTTATCAAGCAGTCGCTATGCCCGTTAATGATATTTATACAACTGCTACGCCGGAATTTGCGCGTGATGGTGTGCGTAATTTCTTTCGCAATTTAGGTTTGCTTCCTGGTTTATTAAATGATGCTTTACAATGGAACTGGCGTTATTTTGCCAAAGATTCTACGCGCTTAGTGTTGAATTCAACTTTAGGTTTGGGTGGCTTGTTTGATGTTGCCGGAAATGCGGGATTACCCTGGCATCCACAAGGCTTTGGTTATACATTAGCAAAGTGGGGCGGGCCTAACACCATCAATCAACCCGCTTATTTAGTCTTGCCATTTTTAGGTTCGAGTACGATCAGTGATACCATTGGTTTAGTCGTCGACATCTATACTTATCCAGTAACTTATGTGAGCCCTTCAGACCTACAAAATGGGATGATTGCACTCTACACTTTGCAGAAGAATGCTGATGGCATGCCGCAATACCAAGCGATTACAAGCACCGCGCTAGATCCCTATGTAGCAGTGCGTGAAGCCTATTTACAAAACCGCGCGTACAACATTGAACAAATTAAATATGACGGACGCGTGCCGCAAAATAATCAAGATGAATTTTCTTCAGGCCCTATGGTTTCAACCTCCCATGCGG
>JAGVKT010000007.1 GCA_020050355.1 Gammaproteobacteria bacterium
TAGAAAAAATAACGTAAAAATTTCACTGTTTGTTCCGTAGCAGAAAGGCCATGCTGTAGGGGCGTAGCTTGCTACGCCCGGTAACTGCAGGACTTTGAAACTCATAGGCAATGATGATTTTTTTATTAAACAGGCCTTGCTTCTTCATGTTAATGCCTTTTGCCATGCCGGGCGTAGCAAGCTACGCCCCTACAGCATGGCCTTTCTGCTACGGAACAAACAGTGAAAACTTAATGCCAAATAAAAACTTCACATATCATGTAATTTTATTTATTAAAAGAGCCTCATGCGCCTTTATTTTTTACTTGGCATCAAATCCGCTGGGCGTTTATAGATTTGACTTGCTTAGGGTTAAGTTTAAGCCTGCTCATAATAAAGGTCTGGCGTTTGCCAAAAATAAAATGCTTGCTGATTCCTTATTTACCTCTAGGTGTAGTGTTTGATGAAGTAGCATCTCCAGTCGGGTCGCTGCTATGGGCCTTGACTGTTGTCCTTCATTTTTTGAATAAGTCTATGCCGTAGGCACAAGCAAAGCAAAATTCCGATGAGGCCGATTGCGATACATAATGTTAAGCCATGCTGCATGACTGTTTTTGTGTTTTGTATATCTGGTGTGATAGTGATATGGGCTGCGATTAATCCGGCGAGCTTGCCCCCAAAGCCTATGGTCATAAACCAGATGCCCATATAAAGAGCGACAAAACCTTGTGGTGCTATTTTAGTCATGAGCGCCATGCCGATTGTTGCTAAACATAGTTCGCTTGCGCCAAGAATGATAAAGCCAAAAATAAACCATGAAGCAGAAATTTTATCAGCGGCGGGGCTAAGATAAATACCAAGATAAAATAATAAAAACATGCTGGTAATGCTAATGAAACCTATATTGAATTTATCAATATCTGCGATAGCTTTGGCTGTTTTACTAAAATAAAACCAAATTTTACCTAATAAAGGTGCGAAGATAATTACGCTCAAGGCAATGACGCTTAAGAATTGTGAGTCATTAATTTTTAAGCCTAGATATTCGTGGCTTACAGCGTGGTCTATGAATAATAATATTGAAATATAATTTTGAAAATAAATGGTCCAATATAAAATGGATAATAAGAAAAATATTAATGCAATGTATAGATTCTGCCAGTATTTGCCTTGAGCTGAATATATTAAAGCTATAATTGCAGCAAGGAATGTGGCGGTCGTGAGGATATTGGCTAATAAAGGTTTTTTTAAGACAATAAAAACCAAAGCAATATAAACTAATAAAGTCAGTGTAATTTTTATTGGATCTTGAGCTCGATAAGGTTTAAATCCTAAATAAGGCTTAAATGTATACCAGCCGATAGATAAGGCAACAATCATGCCACCAGAGATGCAGATGTTCGAATAAAAAGCAACGATGAATCCATAATGGTCTTTAAGAAAAGAAGCGACGCATAAGCCTAACAGCGAACCCAAGCCGATACCTGCATAAAAAAGGTTAAAGCCAAAATCGCGATAGCCTGAGGATAAATGTGTTTGATCATAAAAATGGCCAATGAATGATGCTATATTTGCTTTGATTAAACCGGTGCTTATGGCAATTAAAGTTAAGCCTAGCAATAAATTATTTTCATTTTGAGCATAAGTGAGTAGGCTGTTTCCGATCAGCATTAGCCAGGCGCCTAAATAAGCAGCGGGATAGTGCCCCATTAATTTGTCACCAATATATCCGCCTGCAATTGCAGACATAAAAATTAAACTAATGACCGTACCCATCAAGATCACGCTTTGGCTTTGCATAAAATTAAATTTTTGTAAGAGTAAAAAAATTAGTAATACTTGCATGAGATGATAGCTATAGCGTTCTCCAAATTCTGCGCAGGCAGTAATGAATAACACTCTGGTTTGATCTTTTTTAGCGTTAGCCACGAATTTCAATTTGTTCTCCATCTGGACCTAGAAATACTGCACGCATCCAATCGTTTTCATGGGGTGTTCTTGCTGCTGTGCTGTGAGGTGCCTGTAGCAATGGGATATTTTTTGCTATTAATAAATCATATGCTGCTTTAAACGTAGGTGTATGTAAGCAAAAATGTCCCCCTTGAATACGGCCTTCATAAAACTCGCTTAGTTCTAAAATGGTATTGCCTAATTGTAGATAGACGATGGTTTTGCCATTCGCTAAGCGTTGTTGTAATAGCTCACTGAAGCCAAAAACTTCCTTATAAAAGTTAACTGAAATTTTGATGTCTTTGATATGTAAAGCAATGTGATCAATGCGGCTGAACATAGTGGCTATTGGTGATGGTAAGTGTTAATCCTACTTTAAAATGCAAAGTTTTTACAGAGGTTTTTATGCTGTGATATGGTAGGATGTATGAAACAAAACAAGGTGGGCTTATGAGTACAATTTTTATTGCTACTAATAATCCGGGCAAGCAAAAAGAATTTGCGGCTTTATTAAAATCTTGTGGACGCGAAGTTATGTTTCCGCAAGCTTTGGCGGATTATGAAGAACCGGCAGAGCCGGCAGAAACTTTTTTGGAGAATGCGTTGATTAAAGCGCGTTATGGCGCTAAGGTTTCTGGCTTGCCTTGTGTTAGTGATGATTCTGGATTGTGTGTGCCTGCATTACACGGAGCACCGGGAGTGCATTCTGCTTACTATTCGGGGCAAAAAGATAATCTTGCGAATAACCAAAAACTCATGACTGCAATCAAAAAAGTTCCTGAGGCTGAACGTCAGGGCTTTTATTGTTGTGTATTGGTGTTAGTGCAAGATGAGCATGACCCAATGCCCATAGTGTTTCAAGGGCTCTGGTATGGCGTTATTTTGCCAGAAGCGCGTGGAAGTGAAGGATTTGGTTATGACCCTTTATTTTATATTCCTAGTTTACAAAAAACGGCGGCGGAATTAACGAGTGCTGATAAAAATAAGCTCAGTCATCGTGCTTTGGCTTTAAATAAGTTATTAACTTTTTTACATTCACGCCCTGCGTAAAATTTGTTATGATGGGCCATATTTAAAAGCTGATCTTGGTTATGTTTTATCCCCTAGCGCTGTTCATTGGTTTACGCTATACCCGTGCACAACGTAAAAATCATTTTATTTCGTTTATTTCTATTGTCTCAATGCTTGGCATTGCTTTAGGGGTTATGGTTTTAATTGTTGTTTTGTCGGTGATGAATGGTTTTGATAAAGAAATTAAAACACGTATTTTAGATATGGTGCCACAAGTCACTATCACTGGTAATAATGGCCAAATGAGTGGATGGCAGCCTTTAGCACAATCATTGCCGGGGCGTGATCATATCGTTGCGGTTGCGCCTTTTATTCAGGGGCAAGCGATGTTAACTGGTAGTTTTGGTGCGCCGGCTTTTAGCGTTTTACAAGGGATTGATCCGCAAGCGCAAATCAAAGTCTCGCCGATTGCTAGCAAAATGGTAAGTGGGGCTTTAACGACGCTCACACCTAAAAGTTTTAATGTTATTTTAGGGCAGGATCTTGCTGCGAGTTTGGGCGTCCAGGTCGGAGACCATGTGATTGTTTATGTTCCCAAAGCGTCATTTTCTCTTGTGGGTGTAGTGCCGCGTTTAAAGCAATTTAGGGTTAGTGGGATCTTTAAAACAGGCTATCAATTTGATAGCTCTTATGCACTCATTAATATTCAAGATGCTGCAGCGCTTTTACAAATGGGTAATGCTGTTTCTGGCTTGCAATTAAAATTAGATGATTTGTTTCATGCAGAGCTTGTAAGCACAATTTTAAATAATATCTTGCCGGCTAATTTAAATGCGTATACTTGGATCAATCAAAATGCCAATTTTTTTCAGGCATTGGCGATGGAAAAACTCATGATGTTTTTTATTTTGATGTTGATCATTGCAGTGGCGGTTTTTAATATGCTTGCGTCTTTGGTAATGTTGGTTACTGATAAAAGTGCGGAGATTGCAATTTTGCGCACTATGGGCATGCGTGCCAATATGATTTTACATATCTTTATTGTGCAGGGTATGGTGATTGGTGCCTCGGGGACTTTATTAGGAATCGTTTTGGGTGTGATTGTGTCGTTGCATGTTACGGCTTGGACTAATGCCTTGCAAAATATCTTACATATGCAATTTTTAAATGCCAATATTTATTATATTAATTTTTTACCTGCGAGTTTGCATATGAGCGATGTACTTATCATTAGTGGTGTTGCTTTGGTATTGAGTTTTTTGGCGACGCTATATCCTGCTTATCGCGCTAGTAAAATTAATCCGGCTGAGGCTTTACGTTATGAGTGATATTGTTTTAGCAGCGCATGATCTTCATAAAAATTTTGTTGAAGGGGCACTGCGTACTGAGGTTTTAAAGGGTGTGACTGTGCAAGTCAAACGTGGTGAAAAAGTAGCAATCATGGGGGCTTCTGGCTCGGGAAAAAGTACTTTATTGCATATGATGGGAGGTTTAGATCAGGCTACCAGTGGTGAGGTTGTGATACTGGGGCAAAGCTTAACGAATTTAACTCAAGAAGCGATCACGGGTTTACGTGAACGCCATTTAGGTTTTGTATATCAGTTTCATCATTTATTGCCAGAATTTACTGCTCTAGAAAATGTCATATTACCTTTGGCCTTGAGAAAAATTGTGCTAAAAGACGCGCAGGTTCAGGCTCAAGATATTTTAACTAAAGTAGGGTTGCAGCATCGTTATCATCACCGTCCAAGCGAATTATCAGGAGGCGAGCGTCAGCGCGTTGCTATCGCTCGTGCATTGGTTAAAAATCCAGTATGTGTTTTGGCTGATGAGCCTACCGGTAATTTAGATCAACATACTGCGGCTGAAGTATGGCAGCTTTTATTAGAACTTAATCAAGTTTTTAACACAGCGTTATTAGTGGTCACGCATGATGAGCGCTTAACGCGGCATGTTGACCGCGTGTTGCGTATGGAAGATGGCAGGCTACTGTAACAGTTTTATTCGTAGCTAATGCCGTGTTTAATTTTTTCATGGCTATAGACAATTAAGTGGCCATAACGTTTGTGAATAAAGTAGTCAAGCGAAATCCGGCCCATACCGTGAAACATTAAAAACATCAATAATAAACCCCAATTGATATGATCATCTAAGCCGGCGGTTCCTGCTGGGGTCCATAAAAAGCTAAATGAAAGTGCGCAGATTAGGTTGTACATAAAAAAGCAAAAAAGAAAGAAGCGTCCGCCAAAACCAATTACGATCAGGATAGGGAAGATTAGCTCTGCTGCAGTACCAATATAAGCGGCAAGTGCTGGATTTAGTAAAGGTACGGTATAAACATATTTAAAAAGTACTAAGGTTGTATCCCAATCGGTAATTTTGCTTAAGCCTGAAAGAAAGAAAATTTGTGCGATCCAAAAGCGTATTAATAAGTCGCCAACATCTTTAAAGCGATTTAATAAATGAATAATCGGGCGTACAATTTTTGCAGAAATAATGATGTGTTTCATTTATACTCCTTTAAAGTAATAAGTTTTTGGTCTATTAAAAATTTGCAATTCTCAATCAAGCTTTTGCTGTCAAAGTTTTTTAGATAACTTTCGCATACTAACATAAAATTTGTAAGTTTTGGTATCAATTCTATGAGTAGTTGTTGTGAGGCGTTTAATCTTACTTGCATAACACCGGTTGAGCTTTTAATAAAATAAAAATAAAAGTTGCCTGACGTCAATTCAACAGGTGCTGAGGTTTTTTGTAAACAGGCTTGATGTAATAAGTCTAGGGAGTGGTTGCTGGCCAAGGATTTTATGTGTGTAGGCACTTCAAGCTTAAAGCATTCAGGACGGTCGAGTTCAATGGCTGCGCTAGCCTCTTGTGTTGGTATGGTCTGTAATGCAGTTTGATGCAATAAGTAAAGATAATGCACGTAATCCGCAAGATAAGGTAATTGTGCTGAAATTGCGTGATGTTTGATGAAAGTTGTAAATGCACTTCCATAATGATCAAGTACTGGGTCTTGAGGTAAGTATGAATCCATAAATTCGGTTATTAAGTAAGTAAAACATTCTGTACCGATAAGCGCATCTAGAGGTTGATAAAGCTTCATCATGGTGGCTGTTAGGGTGCTAATAATGCTGTTTTTGTAAATCGCTAAAGGTGGTGGTGGGGTGGATGTCCATAAATTTTGAAAAAAGTTTTGTTGATACTCTTGTAATGCTATAGGTGCTGGTGTTTGAGAATTTTTTTGCAAAAAATTTGCAGTTGTTAATATTTCGGTGTGCTGCTTGTGGAACGCTTCTTGAATCTTTGCTGCTGTTTGTGCTTCAAATAAAAGCTCTGTCAGCGCGGGAATTTTTTGATCTCGCTCTATGATTGTTAAAGGGGTGCCTAATTGCTGAATCACTTCAGTGTATAATTGCCAAACGTTGCTGCTTATTGCCGCGCCATGTGTATCTAGCAATAGCGTGTTGTTGCTTATTGTGATTTTTTCGTGTCCCCCCAAATGGATGTAGGCAATGTGTTGTGCTTGTAGGGTATCGATGCTTTGTTTGGAATTTAATTTGTGGTTATAAGCGTTCACCCAAAGATTGTTAACGTCTAATAAAATTTTAGCGCCGGTAGCAGTACATAGGTTATTTAAAAATTCGATATCGCTCATGGTGGAATTTTGAGGAGCAAAATAGGTTGAAGGATTTTCTAGAATTAATGGCCTTTGTAGCGTTTCTTGTACAAAATGCACTCTGTTAATTAAATAATCAAGCGTGGTGCTGTTTAAGGGTAATGGCAACAGCTCTGGGACATAGCGTCCTTGATTAGAGACAAAGCATAAATGATCAGAGTAAAAAGTAATTTCGAAACGCTGTAACAATGTCTTTATGCGCTCTAGATAGTCAAGATTAAGTGGATCAATACTGCCGATTGATAAGCCAACACTATGTGCGATGAGCGGGTAATCTGCGCGTACCTTGCTTAGTTGTTGCTGTGATGGCGAGTCTTCATGCAGAAAGTTATCGGCTAGGATTTCACAATAAGCGAGCTTAGGTTTTAGGGTCAGCAGTTCATTGATATGCTGTACCCGTAAGCCAATGCCAATATTAGTACTCACAAAAATTTAAATTAGCTATTTTTGCTGGTATCCAGTGTACCGACAACGCCGCCTTTAACCTGTTGACATATGCCTTTAGGAATAGCAACCCAAGCGGTGGGTGAGCGTGGAGTGGCAACACTGCCGCCACAAGCACTAGTGTGTGTTGCGCAATCATTTTCATTCACTGCGGCTACGCCGTAACAAGCAACGTAATCATTGGCGTTGTAAGGTTTCATTTTCGCGGCCACGGCAGCTTGTGCAGGTGTGAGCTTTTGTGCTTGACCGCCTGCTAATTTATCGCAATCTCCTTTAGCAATAATCAGTGGCACGTTGGGTCCGGCGCTTGCTACGCCATAACAAGCTACGTAGTGCGGTTTAGCAGCTAAGGCCGTTGTTGCTGTGCTACCGATAAGGGTTGCTAAAGCTAATTGGGCAATGGTTTTAAGTTCCATATTAAAAACTCCTTGTTAGGTTAAACTCTTTGTGATTATTTCAACAACATCTTTAGATAAATTCAAGTGAGAGAGACGAATTAATTGTTCTTTCATCAATTGTTGATAAGGTGCGCTGAAGCTCCGATAATTCATAAAGGCACGAACTAGACGTGCATTGACTAAGGGGTTAATCGCGTCTAATTTTTCGATAGCCTCGCTTATAAAAGCATATCCGCGCCCTTGTTCATCATGAAATGCGATCATGTTTTGGCTAAAGGCTAATAGCAGAGAATATACTTTATTGGGATTTTTGATATTAAAAGCAGGGTGTTGCATTAATTGTTGCACGCGTGTCAAGGTATCTTGGCTTTTGCTGGTCGCTTGTACTCTAAACCATTTGTCGACTACTAAGGGTTGATCTTGAAAGCGGTTATAAAATTCTTCTAGCGCCTGTTCTTTAAAGGCGGTATCGTGATCTGCATTCACTAAAATAGCTAAAGCGCTCATACGGTCAGTCATGAATTGTGCGTGTTTAAATTGTTCATACGCAAGTTCTAAGCCGCTGTAATGTGCTTGGGCAAGATAATTTAAGCAGACGTTTTTTAGGGCCCGATTGCCGATCGCTTGTGCGTTTAAAAGTTCAGTATTATTTTTGTTTAAGCGTTGATAGGTATCCCAGAGTAAGTCTTTTAGTTCCTGGCCAATATGCTTGAATAAGGTTTGGTGTGTCTGAAATAAAAATTTTGGATTAATAATATTTTCTTGTTCGCTTAAAGCATCGATGCTTGGAAGCTGAATTGCTTCTGCTACAAAAGCAGCGGGTAGGTCAGTGGTTTGTAAAATTTTTTGGATTGGTTCTAAGGCATAGGGTTTAAGAAGCACGGCAGTGTTATTGTGTGTTTGCAGCTCTTTAAAAACCTTACTTAATAAGGTTTGGCCTGCATCCCAGCGGTTAAAAAGATTGGCATCGTGTTGCCAAAGCATTTTTAAGTCATTAAAGCTTAAGTCAAATTCAATTTTAACTGGTGCTGAAAAATCCCGTAGCAGTGAGGGAATGGGCTCATGCGCAATGGCTTCAAAGGTCCAGGTGTCTTGGGTTTTTTTTAGCGGTAAAACAATTTCTTCATGGCTTTGGCCTTGATAGTTAAACTTAAGTGGTCCGTCATTTTTGCTAATAAATCCTAATTTGATTGGAATATAAAAGGGTAGTTTCTGCTCTTGGCCTGGTGTTGTCGGGCAGTGCTGGCTTAATTTTAAGGTATAGGTTTTTTGGGTGGCGTCATAATGTCCTTGTGCGCTCACAATAGGCGTACCTGCTTGGCTGTACCAAAGTTTAAACTGGGTGAGATCGTAAGCGTTTGCGTCTTCCATGGCTTTTACAAAATCATCGCAAGTGACTGCTTGGCCATCGTGGCGTTCAAAATATAAATCCATGCCTTTACGAAAACCTTCGCGCCCTAATAGCGTTTCTTGCATGCGAATTACTTCGGCGCCTTTGTTATAAACAGTGGCAGTGTAAAAATTATTCATCTCGATATAGGAGTCAGGGCGGACAGGATGTGCCATTGGACTGCGATCTTCAGCGAATTGACTGGTACGGATGATTTTGACATCTTCAATGCGTTTGACCGTGCGTTCATGCATGTCGCTGGTAAATTCAGATTCGCGAAAAACAGTTAAGCCTTCTTTTAAACTTAATTGAAACCAATCTCGGCAGGTGACACGATCGCCGGTCCAGTTGTGAAAATATTCATGTCCGATCACTTCTTGGACATTTTTGTAGTCAAGGTCGGTGCTGGTTTCGGGGCTGGCGAGAATATATTTAGCATTGAAAATATTGAGGCCTTTATTTTCCATAGCACCCATATTGAAATCTTCGGTGGCGACAATCATGAAAATATCTAGATCATATTCGCGGCCAAAACGTATCTCATCCCAGCGCATCGCTTCTTTAACCGCGGTCATCGCGTAATGGCTTTGCTCAATAAATTTTGGGGCAGTATAAATTTCTAGTGCTACTTTACGGCCTGATTGAGTAATAAAATGATCGCTAATTTTTGCCAGATCTCCTGCAACTAAAGCGAATAAATAAGAAGGCTTTTTAAAAGGATCTTGCCAGACAGCATAATGTCGATGGGTATCGATGTCGCCTGTTTCTATTTTATTGCCGTTGCTGAGTAATACGGGATAGCGTTTTTTATCTGCAATAATTTTGGTGGTGAAGCTTGCCATAACATCTGGGCGATCAAGATAAAAGGTGATGCGTCGAAAACCATGAGGTTCGCACTGTGAACAAAAAGTACCCTGAGTGCGAAATAATCCTTCGAGCTTGGTATTGCTCTCGGGGTGAATGCGCGATACTGTGGTGATTTTAAAGTGTTCTGGAACGGTGAATATTTTTAATTCAGTTGCTGTCCACTCATAATCATTGCTTGATAGATCTTGATCATTGAGCTTCAAAGTAAATAATTCTTGGTCTTCGCCATTGAGAATGAGCGGGGTTTTTGCTGGCGTTTTGGGGGTGCGTGTGATCGTCATTTCATTAGTGACAATGACTTCATGTTCTTTTAAATCAAAAGTTAAATAAGTAGAGAGAATTTGATAATGCGGAGGTTGGTAATCACGACGGTAATGCACAACAGGATTCATGAATTTCTATTGATTTTAGTTTTATCGGGCAATTTTAGCAGAAAGCTTCATAAATATCGAGGCGTTAAGTTTGCGTATTACCTATCTGTTTTTTAATTTTGCGTAATTGCCGGCGTACATCGTGGCGCTGTTGCATTTTTGTAAGCGTACTTTTAAGTTTTTGCGGAGCAATAAATAAAGCTTTGGTGATTCTGCGCGCGATCAAGGTGAGATAAATTAACACGGCCACTAGAACGATAAATAGCCATAGGGGAAAAACAATGCTCCAATCCTTAAGCTGGAACAATACAAACGCTGGGGTGTGCGCTAAAGTTAAACCAATAAATGTTGCTAATAATAAGATGAATAAATAAAATAAAAATTTCTGCATAGATTTTTTCTCTTTCAAGTATTATGCTCATTGTACTTCAAAATTCGATGGGTATAGAAGAGAGATCTAAGGCCGCTCTATTAAAGAAAGGAATTTTATGACAACATTTAAACTCGATCCACGCCATGAACAAGATTCTATTTTTATTGCGGATATACAAATTTCACAGCTGCGTTTATTCAATCGGCAAGAATTACTTTGGCTTATATTAATTCCTAAGCTCACGGATATTACCGAATTTTATCAATTAAATCTTCAGCAACAGCACCAAGTACTTTCTGAGATTAATCAGGTAAGTCATTTACTCAAAAGGCATTTTCGTTGTGATAAATTAAACATCGCGATGCTAGGTAATCTTGTGTCACAATTGCATATTCATATGATTGTGCGCACGCATGATGATTCTTTTTGGCCTGGTCCGCCTTTTGGTTTAGTTATGCAAGCTTATCCACCTCAAGCTGCAGAAAATCTCGTGAAGCAAATACGGTCTTATTTATGAAACAACTTTTGGTATTTGACCTCTCCAATCTTTGTTATATTGGCGCTAAAAGTCGTGCCACTAATGCCTTGCCGGATGTAGAGCTTTATTATGATAATACTTTGCGTTATTTACGTGCGCAGTATCGATATTTTCAACCTGATCATGTGGTGTTTGCTTGCGATCATGAGGATATTTATTGGCGTAGTCGAATTTTTCCTGATTATAAAGCACAGCGTGTGGATAATGAATTTAAGCAAACCGTCAGGCAAGTGATTAAGCGCTTTAAGGTTGAAAAGAAAAATGTTTGTTTGGAAATACCTCATTGTGAAGCGGATGATATTATTTATGGGCTTTGTGCGTTTACGGATTTTTATGTGACCATTGTGAGTTCGGATGGGGATTTTGAACAATTACTTTCGGAGCGGGTGCGGTTATTTAGTCCAACGCGTTGTGAGTTTCGTGAGCGGAGTAAGGATATCAATTTTGATTTATTTGTTAAATGTATACGTGGCGATACTTCGGATAATATTCCCGCGGCCTTGCCGATGGTGACGCGTAAACGTCTTTTAGAAGCTTATCGGACGGATGATCCCATAAGTTATCTTATGCAGCGCTATCGCTTGCAGACTAATTTTAAAAGTGATTTTGAGCGTAATAAAGTATTAATTGATTTTAATGCTATGCCAGAACAATTTAAAGGTTCATTGCAGCAGGCAATTCAACAGTTTTTTGACTTATGTACTGTGCCTACACCAACTCTCAGGGGGAAGTGAACTTTAAGAAAGTTCGTATTTTGAAGTACAATGGGTAAAGTAACTCTTTAGTAAAGCTATGACTGAATTTGAAATCATCGCGCAGTTTTTTAATAAGCCTATACGCTCGGGATCTAGCCTTTTGGGTATAGGCGATGACTGTGCTTTACTGCAAGGTTCTGCCAATAAAGCTTTAGCACTGTCAACGGATAACTTGGTTGCAGGTGTGCATTTTTTTGCGGATGTGGATCCTTATTTGCTTGGCCAAAAAGCACTGATGGTTAATCTCAGCGATCTTGCTGCGATGGGGGCCAAGCCTCTAGCATTTTTGTTGGCACTGACTTTACCTGAAGCCGATGTTGCTTGGCTCACAGCTTTTAGCAAAGGTTTATGGCAGGTTGCGCACACTTATAATTTAGATTTGATTGGTGGCAATACGACGCGAGGCCCGCTGAACATTAATATTACTATTATCGGTGCAGTTGATGCCGCGCGAACTTTACGGCGTGATCGTGCTCAAGTGGGTGATGATATTTATGTCACTGGCCATTTAGGGGGGGCAGCTTTGGGCTTACAGCTACTAACCAAGAAGATGAATATGGATCCTGAAGTTAAAGAATTAGCATTGAGTCGTTTTTATACGCCCACTGCACGCGTGGCTTTTGCGCAAGAACTTTTAGGATTGGCTCATGCTGCGATTGATATTTCTGATGGTCTTGGGCAAGATTTACAACATATTTTGGCGGCCTCTTCAGTGGGCGCTGATCTTTTAATCGACGCGCTGCCGCTCGCTCCTGGCGCTAATTTAGAGCTTGCTGTAAATGGCGGTGAGGATTATGAGCTTTGTTTTACTGCACCTGCAGAACAGCGGACCTTGCTTACTAAACTGGCAGCTCAGCACTCGCTTATGTTAACGCGTATAGGTGTGGTTACTGCTGGTAAAAAGCTTAATTTTTTAGATGCCCAGCTACAGCCGATATTGCTTGATGTGCATGGCTATCAACATTTATGAAAATTTTAATTACCCGTCCTGAACCTAAAGCACAAGAACTAAAATTGTTATGCCAAGCCCAAAATATCACTGCGGAGGTGTTGCCTTTATTAGTAGTGCAGCATAAGCCTTTGCAGGTCTGGCATGAGGCTTTTAATAAAGCTTTGCCTGTAGATGCTTTGATCTTTGTGAGTAGCAATGCGGTTCAAAGTTTTGTGGCTGCACCTTTAGATGAGCATTTAAAAAAACTACCCTGTTTTACTTTGGGTGCAAGTACGGCGGAATTGCTTTTGGCTCATGGCTTTTCAAGAGTAATTTATCCTAAAACGCAAGAAAACTCTGAGCACTTATTAGCTCTAGCGCCTTTACAACAGGTTGCAGGCAAGCACTTTCTGATTATTCGTGGTGATTCTGGTCGTGAATTGGTTGCTGATACTTTAACAGAGCGCGGTGCGGTAGTGACTTATTTAGCTGTTTATGAACGTGCACGCCGCATTCTTTCCGCTGCTGAGCTTCATTTATTACAAGCAGAATATGGTGTGATTGTAGTTACTAGTATGGACGCTTTACGTTATCTTTTAGAATTACGTGCACCTAAAACTGAAAAAATTATGGTGATGCCCGGGCAAATGCAGACATTAGCACAAAAATATTATGCCGAACGGATGATATTGACCGCTAGCTTTGATAATTTTAAAATTTTAAAACTTATTAAAGACATTTCAATGCGGTGTTCTTAGGCTTAACGCTAACGCAGCTACTTTAACTGCGGTTCCGGGTGCACCTAGTTGTGTGCGCACTTTTTGTAATTCTTGTTGTGTCGTTGCTCTATAACCTGGCTCATTGATAAAGCGTAGCGCGGCTGTGGCAATTTGTTCTGGATTGGCTTCAGCTTGAATGAGCTCTGGCGTAATTGCTTTATTTGCAAGCAAATTACTTAAACCGATGAATTTTACTTTGATCAATTTTTTTGCAAGCCAGTAGGTGAGCGCATTCATCTTATAAAGAATGATCATAGGGATGCCTAAAATTGCGGCTTCTAAGGTTACGGTGCCCGAAGCGCCAATTAATAAATCACATGCGGCCATGGCTGTATGTGCATCATGTTGAATTAATTTTATTGGTACGGCGTCATTCAGGTAAGGCTTAAGATCAGCTGCGGTGAGCGAGCTTGCAATCGGTAATAAAAATTTTGTTTGTGGATGTGTTTGTAAAATTTTTGCTGCGCTTGCGGCCAAAGTAGGTAATAAGCGACTCATCTCACTTTTACGACTTCCGGGTAAGAGGCCAATGATGAGTGCCTGTTCAGAAAAATTCAGTTTTTGGCGCGCTGCTTGTTTATCTTGCGGCATGACATTTTCGACAATGGGGCAACCAAAATAACTTACTGGAATTTGTGCTTGTTGATAAAAGGGAACCTCAAAAGGAAAAATCACTACCATGTGATCTACATACGCTTTGATTTTGTGAATCCGGCTCTGATGCCAAGCCCAAATTTGTGGGCTGACATAATAAAGCACTTTAATGCCCAGTGCTTTTGCTTTTTTTGCCAAACGTAGATTAAACCCAGGATAGTCAATGAGAATTAATAAATCAGGTTGGCGTTGTTTAAGTGCATCGATAGCAATATTCCAGGCGCGTTTAATTACCGGATAATGTTTGAGAACTTCTACTAAACCTACAACGCTAATTAATTTGGCATCAAATAAAATATCAGTACCGGCCTCTAGCATTGCTTGGCCGCCAATGCCGAAGCATTGCACCGTGGGGGCTAAGGTTTTAAGGGCGCTTACCAGGCGTGCACCGTGCGCATCACCTGAGGCTTCGCCGGCAACAAGCATGATTTTGGCTGGTGCAGTTATATTATTTTGCATTTTGTAATTTGATTTGTTCAGTAATTGCAAGCGCAGTGGCTAATGAGCGTTTACCATCTTCGCCGCTGACTTCTGGTGGTTGTTGAGTTGCGATTGCTGTTAAAAAGGCGTTAATTTCTATCAGCAAGGCATCATGATCTTTGACCTTGAGCACATGGCGTTCGATATTAGGGATGCCAGGAAACATCTCGCCTTTACCTTTACGACAAATCACGCCCGCTTTATTTTGTAGATCCAAAGAGAGATAAGCATCTTCTTGAAAAATTCTTAACTTGCGTTCGGATTTAAGACTAATACGGCTTGCGGTAACGTTAGCGACGCAATTATTTTGAAAGCGTAGGCGTGCGTTTACAATATCTAAATCATTTGATAATACTTCGATTCCTGAAGTATCGATGCTTTTAATTTCACTATTGACGATATTTTGGATTAAATCAATATCATGGATCATCAAATCTAAAATTACATTGACGTCTTTATTGCGAGGATTAAATCCCATAATGCGGGTAGATTCAATAAATTTAGGTTGATGGATTTGAGGTAAGGCGGTCATAATCACAGGATTAAAACGTTCAAGATAACCTATTTGTAAAACTAATTTTTTCGCGCTGGCAAGAGTGATGAGTTCTTGTGCTTCTTTAAGCGTCACTGTCATAGGTTTTTCGAGTAATACATGGATGCCATGTGTTAAAAAAAATTGTGCAATTTCATAATGCGTGGAGGTCGGGGTGACAATGCTTACAGCATCAACTTGTCCGATGAGCTCATGATAATTGGTTGTGGCTGTGCACTTATATTTTTTTGCTAAAGCTTGAGTTGTTTCAGGAGTTATATCTACCAAAAATTTTAATTGTGCATTTTTTAGTTTGGCGTATTTTTCGGCATGAAATTTACCGAGATAACCCGTGCCGATTACCGCAGTACGAATCATAGTATTATCCTCAATTTGATGCCTTAATTGTAGCCTAAGTCAGCTTTTGCAACAACAAAGGGTTATTGCTAAAAATTCCGTCCAAGCCTTGGCTAAATAAGCTTTGAGCGGTTTCTAGGTCGTTAACTGTATAGGCGAATACTTGTGGTGCATACTCTTTCAGGGTCATGATTAATTTCGGTGTTAATAAATGAACATCAATATTTAGGCTTATGGCTTCTAACTCTAAGGCCATACCTTGAATGCCTTCTAAGCCATAATGTTCAAGATTGTGCTGATCAATTAAAATGGCTACTGGAAATTCAGGTGCGCCGTCATGAAATTCGCTTAGTTTTTCCCAATCAAAACTGGACACTACCATAAGCTTAGTAAGTTGCACCGGCATGGTTCGAATGACTTTAAGTACTTGTGTTACTAAAGATGCGGTAGGTGCATGTTGATTGACTTTAAGTTCTAAATTAAGTGCCATATGATTTGCTAAGCACCAATTTAAGGTATCGGCTAATGAAGGAATGCACAGTGACTGTGCAAATGAGTACTGCGTTAAATCAAAACGATTGCGAATAGCAAAATTTTTTAATACGGAATAGCTAAACTCATGAACAAAGCCCTGGCCATGCGTGGTGCGATCTAGCGTATCATCGTGAATGATGATTGGAACTTCATCGTGGCTTAATTGGACGTCACATTCAAACATGGTAGCATTCATGATCTTAGCAAGTTCAAATGCTGCTAAGGTATTTTCTGGAGCAAAAGCACTAGCGCCACGATGTGCGATCAATTGCGGGAGTGACTTTAGCATTTTTCTCCTCAATAAGTTAAAAATTCAAATGGACGAATGACGATTTCTTGTTGATCTACGGCAATGTTGCAGCCAGTATTAATGATTTTTCCAAGGTGGAGTTCACCGGCAACATAAGCTCTGCAGATGCCAATAGTATGATAATTTTCAGTGCCTCCAGGAATGATGATGTTGCTATTGGGTAAAGATGTAGAACTAGAGCGCCATTGTGCAGGTTTAAAGAGGTTTAATAAAGTATAAGATTGAGTAGTGTAACTACGGCCACCATAGGTGATGATACAGCCTTGGTTGCTATATTGTCCTGGATAAAGATTGCCGTTAAATGCAGCTTGGCAGACATAAAGTTTATTGTTTTTGTTCATACCTGCGACAAAAAATGTTGCCTGCGTTGGGCTTACCCATTGTAATGCGGGATTATTTTTTTGTGCCATTAAGGCTTGCTTTAATTGTTGTTGATTGTTTATTGCTTGTGTAAGTTGGCTTTGATCTTGAGCTACTAAATCACTGGCGTGGAGTATTTGATCAGCACGTAATATTTTTTTACATTGGGGTAAATCTTTTTGGATTTGTGCTAATAAATTCTGGATCGCTGCAGGTGAATAGAGATTTACTGTTTGTGTTGGTAATGGTGTAACCCAGCCTCCTTGCATGCAGGGATAATGATTGTCAGAATCGAGGAGTTGTACGGCAAAGCGTTGCAGGAGAATGTTTAGAGATGTTCCTGAAACAAAGCTGAGTACTTCATAAATAATAAAACAGCTGATAAAAATAAAAAGAGTATTAATAATAAATTTTTTCATGATAGCCGTAATAATAGTTGTTTGATGTAATTGATGCGCTCAGCTGCTTTGAGTAAATTCACTTTAATGAGTAAAGTTTTTTCTCCACGTAATTGTAATGCACCTTTGCTATTTTGTACCAGCTGAATTAGCTTTAATGGATCAAATTTAATGTCTTGACTAAATTCAATTTTGCCGCCGTGTGCGTGCATTTCGATTTTTTTGATGCCTAAATTTTTTGCAGTAATTTTAAATTGTTGGCAAAGGACTAAATGCTGTGCCGCTTCAGGCAAGGGACCAAAGCGATCAATTAATTCTATTTTAAAATCTTCTAAGGCAGTGACATCATTTATTTGTAATAAGCGTTGATAAAGTTTTAAGCGTGTATGCACATCAGTGACATAATCTTCGGGTAGCATCCGGCTGATATGTAATTCTATATCGACTTCGGTTGATGATAACAAAATTTCAGCGCTGATAGTTTTGCCTTGTTTAAAAGAACTGACTGCACGATCTAAGAGTTCGAGATAAAGATTGACGCCAATTTCAGTCATTTGGCCACTTTGTTCGCTTCCTAATATTTCACCAGCGCCGCGAATTTCTAAATCATGAGTAGCTAAGGTAAAGCCGGAGCCTAATTCGGCGCTGTCGATGATCGCATCTAAACGTTTATTGGCGTCGCTATTTAACAGCGCGCGTGGCAGGGTTAAGAGATATGCATAGGCTTGATGATGTGAACGGCCAACGCGTCCGCGTAGTTGGTGTAATTGAGCTAGCCCAAATTCATCAGCACGTTCAACAATAAGTGTGTTTGCATTTGCAACATCAATGCCAGTCTCAATGATGGTCGTGCATACTAAGACTTGGATGCGATTATGATAAAAATCTGCCATGACACGTTCAATTCGTTGTCCAGGCATTTGGCCATGAGCAGTAACGATTTTAAGTTGTGGTAATAATTGTTCGAGCTCTTCACGTTTGTGCTCAATGCTAGCTACATTATTATGCACATAATAAACTTGGCCACCACGCAATACTTCACGTAAGATCGCTTCTCTAATGAGGTATTTGTCATGTTCTTTTACAAAAGTTTTTACTGATAAACGCTTTGCAGGTGGGGTTGCGATGAGCGATAAATCTCGTAATAACGACAATGACATGTTTAATGTGCGGGGAATAGGTGTTGCAGTCATTGATAGCATGTGCACTTCGGCTTTAAAAGCTTTTAACTTTTCTTTATCTTTGACACCGAAGCGATGTTCTTCATCAATAATGACCAGGCCTAAATTTTTAAATTTTACTTTTGAGCTTAATAATTTATGTGTACCAATGATGATGTCAATTTGACCTGCAGCAAGATCTGTCAAGATTTTATTGGTCTCTGTGGCCTTGGTATAGCGTGAAAAATGTTTGATATTTACACCCCAATGAGCAAAGCGAGTGCTGAAATTTTCTCCGTGTTGTTCGGCTAAGAGCGTTGTGGGTACTAAAATTGCCACTTGCTTGCCACTTTGTATCGCCAAAAAAGCTGCACGCATGGCTACTTCAGTTTTACCAAAGCCTACGTCGCCGCAAAGCAGACGATCCATGGGGCGGGCTGAGGTTAGATCTTTAATCACATCATTAATGGCTTTGAGTTGATCGTCCGTTTCCTCATAAGGAAAAGCATCGCTAAAAAGTAAGTAATCATCGTTGGGCGCTGCGTAGGCAAAGCCTTTTTTGCTCATGCGTTCGGCATACAATGCTAATAATTCTGCGGCGACATCGGTAATGCGTTTTGCGGCTTTTTCTTTAGTTTTTTGCCACTTGTCTGAGCCTAATGAATTTAAGGCATGCGCAAATTCGCCTTGGCTATAACGACTAATTAAATGCAGGGATTGAATGGGCACGTAGAGCTTATCCCCTTGAGCATATTCGAGCGTTAAAAATTCTTGTGATGAGCCATGAAGCAATAAAGTCGTTAAGCCCAAATAACGACCGATGCCGTGTTCTAAATGCACGACCAAATCATTAATATTTAGTTCAGAGAGGTCTTTTAAACTTACACCTGCGTTGGTAGTTGTAGAGGCTTTTCGGGCTTTACCTTGACTGCGAAAAGGAAAAAGTTCAGTTTCAGTAATAATAATAAATTTTTGTGCAAGGTCGATAAAGCCAAAATTTTGAGGTGAAGTTGCAAGAAACAAACCAGGCGGTAATTTAGTGAATTCATGGGGTTGATAATGTAGTCCCAGCTTTGTGAGATGTTCAGATAAGATTTGTGTGCGGCCGTCGCTATCAGCACAGAATAATATGTGAAAATCTTTTTGCCATTGCTGTACAAAACGTGTGAGATCGGCCCAAGGGCTTTTGCTGTTTTGTTTAAAGCTCAGATCCGGCAGCGCATCGATTGTGAGATTGATTTGTGTGTTGCTAGTTTTATTGAGCTTTTGTGCTTCCAGATCAATGTGCGCAAATAATTTTTGTTTAGCAAAAATTTGATCGGGGCTCAAGAATAGATCTTTTCTGGGAAGCGGTGGGTAATCATAATCAAGGATTTTTTCTTGAAAGCGAGCTTCAATTTCTTGCCAAAACTTAACTGCAGTTTCATGTAAATGAGGTAAGCGTAATATCAAAGTATTTTTGGGTAAGTAATCAAAAAAGGAAAATTGTTGGCCTTGGTAAAATAAGGGCAGATAATATTCCAATCCGGGTGCGGCGCGTGCTTCTTGTACTGTAGTTAAAATAGACGAGTTTTTATGTTTGCCTGTAAATATGTTTTGCCAGGCTTTATTAAAATTGGCAATGGCAGGTGCATCTAAACTAAATTCGTGGGCAGGTAAGATTTCAATGCGTTCAAAAGTTTTACCTGAGCGTTGTGATTCAAGATCAATGCTTCGAATGCTATCGATTTCATCGGCAAATAAATCAATTCGAAAAGGTGATGTTGCCCCCATCGGAAAAATATCAATGATGGAGCCGCGTACTGCAAATTCACCAGGGGCCAATACTTGCTCGACGTTTTGATAACCCGCTTCGCCGAGGGCTGATTTTTTTTGGGTAAGTGAAAATTTTTGACCTACTTCGAGTGCTAAGACATGTTGTTGTAAAAATTGCGGAGGACATAGAGAATTCATAAGGCTGTGAATGCTTGTAAAAATTACGCCCTGTTGTAAATGGGGTAAGGCAGATAATAATTTTAAACGTTCAGAAATAATCATTTGTGGCGGTGAAAAGCGATCGTAAGGTAAAGTTTCCCAACTTTTAAAATCATAAGTTGTGGTAGGTGTAAAAAAATTAATTTCTTCGAGCAGTTGTTGTTTTTGTTGTTCATCTGCACAAATCACCAAAAGCGGGGTGGTGGTGTGCATAGCAATTTGGCTCAGCACCCAAGAATGTGCGGCTGCTAAAATACCGCCGAGCCGCCCCTCGGTGCAATTGTGAAAATTAAATTGTGCTAGCATAGGCGCATTAGTATATACCAAACGTGATTCAAAATGCGAAGTTTTTACTTGGCATTAAGTTTTCACTGTTTGTCCCCGTAGCATAAAGGCCATGCTGTAGGGGGTAGCTTGCTACGCCCGGTAATTGCAGGACTTTGAAGCTCATCAGCAATGATGGTTTTTTTATTAAACAGGCCTTGCTTCTTTATGTTAATGCCTTTGCCGTGCCGGGCGCAGCAAGCTACACTACTGTCCGGAGAAAATGGTAAGACATTCTCCCCATCCTTTGTATATGATGTTGTTGAATAACGATGGAGGAGCTGGAGACTTAATTTACGA
>JAGVKT010000009.1 GCA_020050355.1 Gammaproteobacteria bacterium
TGGTTTGGATTTATGACTGGGATGATCCGATCAAGTTTAAAAGTGCCTTTGCGATATGGGTAGAGAAGTACAACACAGACTTTCCACACATGTCCTTGGGCTGGATGACTCCCAGTCAATTTGCACAAAACACTCTCTTAGTGGCTGCTTGACTAATCGGGGGCACTACAATTTAAATAAATCCGAATGCGATCCAGTACGTTCAAAAATAATAGTATCTTCAGTTAAACTGCTAATTCAGGCAGTGTGTAGTATATTTCAATAAAAACTTTTGCTAATATCTATTTATTCCAAAATAAGGGTAGAATTATGGCGGCAGGTTTGGGGTCGAGAGATAGATTAGATAGGGCTATAAAGGAACAAATTTTTCCTATGTTGATGGCAATTTATCCTGAAGAAGCGCATAACCTTACATTTTATAGGGGAGTAAGACTCAGTCCATATGATGTCATAGAAAAATTTAGTTTAGCAAAAGATAAAAAATCTCAGATACTAACTAAAATAGGCCCCTATGCTCATATGCTTGATTGTCACAAAGGGGAGCGAACACCTTTATCAGTATTATATAGCTTCGATATCGGGAAACTGGAATCCCTGCCCCATGATGCTTATTTGGCTACACCAAAAGAACATTTGATCTCGTTTAGCCAAGAAAAATACCAATTTTTTTTAAACGTATTTAAAAATGGGGATGTGTATAAAGCGCTAGGCTTGGCCAATGTTATTCCTCCCTCAGAATCAATAATTTTTTCAGCTATTTTGTCAGAAATTAGTCATATTGGAAATTGTAATCACCGAGCTTACCGAGCCGCTTTGTTATTAAGAAGTGCATTACCCGTTGAATATCAAGTTACAGTTTGCCGTTCTTCTAAAAGCTTAGTTTTTGAAATGAACAAACAACTAAGTGAAATTGTGGCTACACATTATTCAATCCTACCAATGGATGGTCATGCTTGGGTTAATATTAGAATCGGCGAAGAAAATTTTATTTATGATCTCTGGCATAGCCCAGATAGACTTTACACTACGGATGAGCATAAGCATGAAGACATTGCTGGACAATACTATAAAGAGATCATGGCGCCTATAATGATAACTACAGAGATATCAGGACGATTTGATGAAGTCCATGCGAAGGTTGTTGCGCGAATACCTAAAATTAAATGCTTTACAGTTATTTCTGATTTTAAGGCTAATAAAGATACTTTTAAAGAAGCAATTGCGCTTGTAAGTCAACTTCTATTGAGCCTTATAGCACCGACCGCCCCTTCATCTGCTGAAGCAAAAACTGCACTGCTTTTAAGGGAATCAACTTGTGGCACGCATCCATCTGGGGGGGCAGGTGCCGCTGCAATCGGAGGATCAGGTGCCGGTTTGGCGGCAGAGTAAGAAAAAGTCGTTTGAGCTAGCTAAATAATAACAACTTACGGCTTTTTAATAAATTGCTTCTCAAGCTAGCAAATGTACAATTAATTATCATTTTATGAGACTATTTAATATGCTTTTAAAGTTAACTTGAGAATAATCTACAAAATCGAGAACCTCTCCCCGCTTTTCAGTTCGGAATGCGCTTATTAAGGGGAGCTATTTTATGATATAATATCCACGTGAATTCAATAACCCGAATAGGTGTTTTATGAGTGCTAACTTAGTCATTAACACGAATCCGTATTTAAAGGACCAACAAAAGGTAGTCCTAGATATTTGTCGGATGGTTAAAACCTCTTCGGCGGTAGAGGAAATTTATGTTAACGTTCATGCTACTCTAAAAAAAGGTGGATATCAGTTTAGCGTGACGCCGCAATTATCTCAGAAAAAATAGCTTTCATTGGCTCATAGTCAGAATGCAAGCCTTGCCTAATCGCAGAGAAATAAGGCTGTCTTTTCTCTCCAGCAATAATTGAAAAATCTAATAGTGGCCATTGTGCTTGCAAAGCCATTAGCTGAGAAATCAATCGTGCTAGTCGGCCATTGCCTTCACGAAAGGGATGAATCAAAACAAACTCAACATGCACAATGGCTAGCGCAGATAACAGTTCATCTTCAGATTTAAAAATACAAGGAGTGTATTTTGCAAGAATCGTTTTTTCGAAATCTTTCATTAATTTTGGCACAAGTGTGCCGCAGCAAAGGTAAAATTGCCTTTGCTCATATTTACTTGACGGTAATGACCAGCCCAACTATAGACATCCTCCAACCAATCATGGTGCAGCGCAATAATATCTTGCTCACAAAAGCGTTTATCTTGGGTCAAAGAAAATATATCATTTTCTCAGAAAGCTCAGCAAACTTAATAGTCTCAACTTTTTCTATTTCAACTTCAGAGGTAATATTCAAAAGATTTTTAAGTACAGCGCCTTCTGAGTTAGGTTGATGCTCGCCTCGCTGGAACCGTGTGTACTGTAGCGTCCAGTATTTTTCATTGCTTACGCCTTGTTTTAAATTGTGTAACTTATTTATTTTATAAATGATATCAACCATTGCTAACAAAGACTAGAGGTATAGGTTTGAGTTTTGTTCGGGCCATTTTAGTCGTTTGAGTAGATTGTAGAAGTTTATTTCAAAAGCTGTTTCTTCTATTGCTTTTTTGCCCCTGTCAATATCCTATCTGTTTCTTGTATTTTTAATTGAGTAAAAATATTAAGCGTGGTTAGTACAAGGCAACCATGCTTTCGGTGCCGCTTGTCTCGACAGGTATTGCTGCTTTAGCTCCAACTAAGTTTTGTTGAAAGAATTCGAAAATTATATTTTTTTTATTCTAGCTAAACCCAATTTTACTAATGGCCTCAACAATTGAGGGTGATGGCAGTGATTTTATGCGCATATTTGCGTTTGGTAAAAGAAAATGATCAATTTATAATCAAAGGCTAACTCGAAAATTACAAAACGAATCGCAAGTGTTTCTCTATAATACTTTTGGCTTTGATCAAGTAATGATGGCAAAAATTAATCACGGCGGCTTTCGTTACACCATTGCCAATAAAACTTACACGCTAAATCATGGCAGCGGCAGTTGTTATCAGAACAACCAAGGCAATTACCAGGGTGTTGCAGGAGTTATCTGTACCAATTCCGATAATTACTTTTTTTATGATCGCATCCATACCACTACCAATGTAAATTATTTATTGGCTAAAGATGTCTATCAACAATATCAAACAGCTTTAACACCTAAATAATTTTTGCACGATCGCATCACCCATCGCTGAAGTGCTGGCCAAGGTCGTGCCCTCAGTGAAAATATCACGCGTGCGTAAGCCATCATTCAAAACGCCATTCACGGCGCAATAAATTTTATCCGCCGCATCAGTAAATTTAAAAGTATACTTAAACATCATTGCTACACTGAGTATCGTACCAATCGGATTAGCTACAGCCAAGCCAGCAATATCAGGGGCACTGCCATGAATCGGCTCATATAAAGAATAGGTGTCGCCAAAAGAAGCAGAGGGCAGCATGCCTAAAGATCCGGTCAACATCGATGCTTCATCTGATAAAATATCTCCAAATAAATTAGGTGTCAGCAGCACATCAAATTGTTTCGGGTGAGCGATTAATTGCATCGCGGCATTATCAACATACATATGACTTAAGCCCACATCCGCAAATTCATCTTGCTGAATACGCGTCACCACTTCGCGCCACAATTGTGATACTTCTAACACATTGGCTTTATCTACAGAACACACTTTTTGAGAGCGTTGTCGTGCTAAGCCAAAAGCAATACGAGCCACGCGCGCAATTTCTGCTTCAGAATAAATCATCGTATTAAAAGCAGTGCGCTCATTATTTTGGTTTACAAAACCATGCGGCTCACCAAAATAAATATCTCCGGTTAACTCACGCACAATCATAATATCTAAATCACGAATAATCTCTGCTTTCAAAGGGGATGCATCCTTCAGAGCATGAAACAAAGTAGCCGGACGTAAGTTTGCAAATAAATTAAGCGCTTTACGAATTTTTAATAAACCCTTTTCTGGGCGAATATCACGAGGCAATTGATCCCATTTCGGTCCGCCCACTGCGCCTAATAAAATGCTATCTACTTTTTGCGCGCGCACTAAGGTTTCATCTGGCAAAGGAGTATGCTCTGCATCGATCGCCGCGCCGCCAATTAAGCCCGTCTCTAAAGTAAAGCGATATTCGGAATTTTGATTAAACCACTCAAATATTTTTCGCGCCTCAGCAACAACTTCAGGTCCAATGCCATCTCCAGGCAAAATTAAAATAGATTTATTCATGAATGTCTCCTCTCAAAATCAGTAATCAGCGTTTCATATTTTAAAGTCTCAGCAATATCATCCAAGCCTTCTAACAAAATTTTGCGTTTACTCGCCTCAATAGTAAATGGCATATTAATATCATCATTGTAAATACGCATTTGTTCTAAATCTACAGTCACGGGCGTAGTTACATCTGCTAATTTTTTAATATCAGTTTCGGGTAAATTAATGAGTAAAATTCCATTTTTAATTGCATTACCATAAAAAATATCCGCAAAGCTCGGCGCAATAATGACTTGAATGCCAAAGTCAGCCAAAGACCAAGGCGCGTGCTCGCGACTAGAGCCGCAACCAAAATTATCCAAAGCCATTAAAATGTGCGCATGATTAAAAGGCGCCTGATTTAAAATAAAATCTTTTTTAATTTGCCCTTGTTCATCATAACGCATTTCCGCAAAAGCAAATTGCCCTAAGCCAGTGCGCTTAATTGTTTTTAAATATTGCTTAGGAATAATCATATCCGTATCAATATTGCTAATCGATAAGTAAGCAATAACACTTTTAACTTTAGTAAATGCTTTCATGAAAACCTCCTAATATCTGTTAATTTACCAGTAATCGCTGCTAAAGCGGCCATGGTGGGACTCATCAAATGTGTGCGTCCACCGCGACCTTGCCGGCCTTCAAAATTTCTATTAGAAGTTGCTGCACAACGCTCACCAGGATTTAAACGATCCGCATTCATCGCCAAACACATCGAGCAACCAGGTTCACGCCAATCAAAACCCGCATCCTTAAAAATTTGCGCTAAGCCTTCTTGCTCAGCTTGCGCTTTAACTAAACCAGAGCCGGGCACTACCATTGCATAAACATGTTCTGCCACATGTTGACCTTGAATCATCGCTGCTGCCGCGCGTAAATCTTCAATACGACCATTGGTGCATGAACCAATAAACACTTTATCAATAACAATATCTGTCATTTTCATATTGGCGCTTAAGCCCATATATTCTAAAGCACGGACAATTGCAGCACGTTTGGTTGGGTTTGCTTCTTGCAGCGGATCAGGTACGCAGCCATCAATGGAGGTTACCATTTCTGGATTGGTGCCCCAAGTCACTTGTGGAGCAATGTCTGCTGCATCAATGATGATTTCTTTATCAAACACGGCATCTGTATCACTAAATAATTTTTGCCAAGCATTGGCCGCCACATCCCAAGCATCACCTTTGGGTGCCATGGGTCTACCTTTTAAATAATTAAAAGTAGTGAAGTCAGGAGCGATTAATCCTGCACGTGCGCCAGCTTCAATCGACATATTACACAAAGTCATCCGCGCCTCCATCGATAAAGCACAAATCGCATTACCGCTATATTCGATCACATGGCCGGTCGCGCCTGCCGTACCAATCTGACCGATAATCGCTAAAATAATATCTTTAGCAGTAATGCCCGGGGCAACTTGTCCACGTACATGAATACGCATATTTTTAGATTTATGCAAAACCAAAGTTTGCGTTGCCAAGACATGCTCAACTTCACTTGTGCCAATCCCAAAAGCCAAATCACCAAAAGCACCATGGGTTGAAGTATGGCTATCACCACACACCACCGTTGTACCCGGCAAAGTAAAACCTTGCTCCGGCCCAACAATATGCACAATTCCTTGGCGTGGATCATTCAAATCAAAATATTGAATCTGATGCTTTTCTACATTTTCTTTTAACGTCGCCACTTGAATCCGTGATTCAGGATCTTGAATGCCTTGCTCACGCTTTTCGGTCGGTACATTATGATCCGAAACCGCCAAAATGCTTTCAGGACGACGCACCTTGCGATTACTGATTTTCAAGCCTTCAAAAGCTTGAGGGCTCGTAACTTCATGTACCAAATGCCGATCAATATAAATCAAACTACTGCCATCAGGCTTTTGCGCAACCACATGCGCATCCCAAATTTTATCGTATAAAGTTTTCATAGTTATCTCCTAACCATATCCGCATATTCTGCTGCAATCATCTTACTGATCGGTCCGATTTTAAAATGCTGTTCGCCAATTTGCCCAACCGGACAAATCTCAACTGCGGTGCCGGTAATAAAAACTTCCTCAGCATGTTTAATTTCATGAGGCTCAATATATCGTTCAATCACTTTAATATTTTTGTAGCGCGCAATATCAATCGCAGTGCGTCGGGTAATACCATCTAAAAAGCAATCAGCAATCGGCGTATGAATTTCCCCGTCAATCACCATAAAGAAATTTGCACCGCTACACTCCGCCACATAGCCGCGATAATCCAACATCAAGGCATCATGAAAACCCTGTTGTTCCGCTTTATTTTTACTTAAGCTACCGATGATATACAAGCCCGCAGCTTTTGCAGCAACCGGTGCCATGTTGGGAGCAGGGCGCACCCAATCTGCCCACATTAATTTTAAACCCTCTTCAAAAATATTAGTCACACCAAAATAAGAGCCCCAGCTCCAAGCGGCAATGGCGACATGTACTGAGCATTTGTGTGAAGCCACGCTCAAATTCTCCACGCCACGCCAAGCAATCGGACGGACATACGCATCACTTAATCGATTGCGACGTAATAATTCATGTTTAATAACGTTTAACTCTGCGCTGCTATAAGTAATTTTCATATCCAACATATTGGCCGAACGCTGAAAACGATCGCTGTGTTCTATTGATTTAAAAATTTTGCCGGCATAAGCACGCTCACCCTCAAAGACCGCGCTGCCATAATGAATACCATGACTCATGCTATGCACATTCGCATCTTCCCAAGGCATAAATTCGCCATCAATCCAAATATAATCCGCTTTTTTGTTAGGAATGATAATACTAGGTATCCTATTCATGTCTTTTTGTGACATGTCGTTGCTGCAATTATCACTATCAATTAACGCAAAAATATCTTTATCCATAATTTGTTTTTTGCGATCGCCCAAGGCTTTAAAGCGTAAAAATAAAGCTTCAAAATTAGCATCGGCAATATTGATATTTAATTCTGCCAATTTATTTTTAAAGGCCGCCCGACCTGAATGTTTACCCATCACCAATTCAGTTTTATTTAAGCCGATAGATTCAGGACGCATGATTTCATAAGTCTCCCGTGCTTTCAAAATACCATCTTGATGAATACCCGATTCATGCGCAAAAGCATTAGCACCGACAATGGCTTTATTTTTTTGTACCGCAAAACCTGTTGTAGCTGAAACTAATTTTGACATACGCGCGATATGGGTCGTATCAATATGTGTGTGATAGGGCATAATATCTTGGCGTGTTTTAATCGCCATAATAATTTCTTCTAAAGCCGCATTACCCGCGCGTTCGCCAATACCGTTAATCGTACATTCAACTTGACGCGCACCCGCATCAATGGCCGCTAAAGAATTAGCCACCGCTAAACCTAAATCATTATGGCAATGCACGGAAATAATCGCCTGATCAATATTAGGAACTTTTACGCGCAAAGCTCGAATCATGGCCGCAAATTCATGCGGCATGGTATAGCCGACAGTATCAGGGATATTAATGGTACGAGCACCATATTGAATCGCAGTCTCAACCGCACGCGCTAAATAATCAATATGAGTGCGGGTTGCATCCATCGCTGACCATTCCACATCATCACAAAAATTGCGCGCAAAACTCACCGATTCTTGAATTGCATCCAGTGCTTGTGTTTCCGTCATTTTAAATTGATGTTCTAAATGAATTTTACTCGTTGAAATAAAGGTATGAATGCGCGGTCTTTTTGCACAGGCAACTGCTTTGGCGGCAGCTTCAATGTCTATTTTTTTGGCACGCGCTAAACTGCACACGGCGGCATTTTTGATTTGTTTGGCGATGGCCTCTACACATTCAAAATCTCCGGGCGAGGCAATGGCAAAACCGGCTTCAATGATATCAACGCCCATGGCATCCAAGCCTTCGGCAATCGCGACTTTTTCCTGAATAGTCATCGTTGCCCCAGGCGATTGTTCACCGTCGCGTAAGGTAGTATCAAAGATAATAATTTCTGCGTCTTGTTTCATGTTTAAGCTCCTATGAGTTGTGGGTAGTTTTTTAAAGGCAAAAAAAAACCGCCTTTCGGCGGTTTTTTTATGAATTCGTGCTATTTTAGAAGTTTATAGCGCGCAAAGCTCATCCGCCTTAAGCCCAGGAAGGCTAAGGAGGAGGTTAAGAATAACTTGAGTCACTAACTTGCGCATTTTTGCATAAATTAATTATTTATTGTTGATATTATATCTATAATTTTAATATTTGTCAAGTTTTCACTTTGTTTTTGCGAATTCAAATGTTAGGGGCAGTGCTAGTATAGTTAGTTTTGATCATTTTATTGGATTTTTTGCTTATTGCTATTAAATTAGACTTTTTATATGCAGAAGTTAACGCTAAAATAGCAGCGCTAGTAGCAGAAAGGGGACTTTAGGGTCGCAAGATGCCAAAGTAGAGCATCAGAAATTTATTAAGCTGTATTTAGAGCGTTTTGGAGAAGGTGGTGATCTTCTACTCAAAATAGAGAGTCTTAAGAAGCGATATAGGAAAGTTTTGGTTGCTTTAAAAGAAAAAAATGAAAAAAAGCAGCGCTGCCAGGGCTGTCCAATTCTAATAAATAATCCCCTTATAAGCTTTAATTAGATCGAAGGACAAAGCATTTTCAAATAAAGCGGCCTTTATGCATCTCACTTCATTAACCCGCAGAATGTTTAAAGCAAAGCTACGTAACCTAGCAAAGATGCCAGAAGAAACCCTCACCCTTGATGCATCTTCTTTCATTGCCACATCTCGCACATAGTGATGAACATTTTCAGTGCGCCAGTGATCTCGAATATGCTTTGCAAAGAAAGAGGCGTCATGGACATGAGATGCCACATAATAAGCAATCTCCTCACGCTGTACCCACCTTTTTTCTTGAGTATTAAAGAGCTCCGTCACCCTTCTGACACAGATAGCACAGGCAATATGCTTGTTCCAAGAAGCGCTCTCAATAAGACACGAAGCAACATCAAAGACGTAAACCTCCCTGGTTTCAATACGATTTCTCCCTTTCTCAGCTAAAGGCAGATCTTGAGATAAAGGTTTTAAGAAAGCACAGGCTTGCGCAATTTCTCGATAGAGCTCTTTTTGATTTTCTTTAATTTGAACGATGAGTTTCCCTTTTGCGGCTTTGACTGCTGCAAAGGTTTTTTTTGACAATGGAGCGCATCCAAAGTATAGATAGAGCCGGCAGGTAAGGCGAGTTCTTTAATTAAGTCTTGAGCTTCTGGGATTTCATTCGTTTTATCAGGAATTTCCCGATGAGACAGAATCAAGTCTGTTCCGGTACAGAAGACACTTAAAATCTGTAGCATTTTGTGTTCTTTGAGGTGATCAAAGCTTCCCTTGAGACATTTACCATCTAGCGCAAAGGCCTTTGCTCTAAAGCAGGCTTAGGTTGATTGAGATTTTTGCTATAGCTTCTAAAGGAGGTTTCAACATTTTTACGATCTAATCGACCTAGAATGTATCCTAATAAAGACTTTGAAGGTGCAGCCTTCCAGTTGATCCCTAACCATTGATTTAAAGTACAGAGGCGCAGCTTCATAAAGCGAGAGATATCTCGGTAGGATTCTGCTCCACTTAGTATCGCTAGGATTGACACCAAGAGCACATCTGCAAGTTTATATCTCTGGCCTTGGCCTCGGCGAGGATCTTTTATTTGTTTTAGATAACTCAATAGCATGATCTTCTCTCCATTTGTTTCTACA
>JAGVKT010000005.1 GCA_020050355.1 Gammaproteobacteria bacterium
CCTGATGTTTTTCTGCGAAAAAATCAGGATGACGGTAGTGGGGGTGGTAATGGAGAGGATGACGGCCATCGCGCACGTCTTAATCTTGCTTTTATTCCGAATAGCTACACTCTTACTCTTAAACTCCTATCATTACGATCATATAAAATACAACATCTTGTGGTTTATTAAATTTTTAACTACAATATGAGGTAGAAGATGCGTGTTTTGTAATGCGCGAGAAATAATAATTAAAACAAGGAATAACCTCATGTTAGTAGATGTACAAACAAATTTGGGCGGTGTTATTGGTTTAGAAAATATTGAGATGGGTGCCGCGCGTATTCGTGTTGATGATAAACGTATTATTAATTGCCGTGCTGATTTAAATCAATTGTTTCCGCTTAAATATGATTGGGCTTGGCAAAAATATTTAGATGCTTGCGCTAATCACTGGATGCCGCAAGAAATGAATATGACCAATGATTTAGCGACTTGGAAAGACTCTAATATTTTGACCGAAGATGAGCGGATCATCTTTAAACGCGCTTTAGGGTTTTTTTCTACCGCAGATTCTTTGGTTGCTAATAATTTAGTGTTGGCTGTTTACCGGCATATTACTAATCCAGAATGCCGGCAATATCTATTGCGCCAAGCTTTTGAAGAGGCCTTACACACGCATAGTTATACGCATATTATCGAAAGCCTTAACTTAGATGAAAGCGAACTTTTTAATATGTACCGCGAAATTCCTTCTATTCACGACAAAGCTGTGTGGTCGTTAAAATATACACAATCATTAGCAGATCCGCATTTTAAAACGGGAACGGTAGCAACCAATCAAACTTTATTGCGTGATCTCATTGCCTTTTATGTTATTTTTGAAGGCATTTTCTTTTATGTGGGTTTTGTACAGATCTTATCTTTTGGTCGGCGTAATTTAATGACTGGCTCGGCAGAGCAGATTCAATATATCTTACGGGATGAATCGATGCATTTAAATTTTGGCATCGATATTATTAATCAAATCAAGATTGAAAATCCGGATTTGTGGACTAAAGAATTTCAAGAAGAAATCCGTAACATGATTAGAGAAGCTGCCGAACTTGAATATCGTTATGCTGAAGATACCATGCCCCGGGGCGTTCTAGGCTTAAATGTGGGCATGTTTAAAGAGTACATGCACTTTATTGCCAATTGTCGTTGTATGCAAATCGGTTTAAAGCCCATTTATGATGATGCTGAAAATCCTTTTGGCTGGATGTCTGAAGTGATTGATCTAAAAAAAGAAAAAAACTTCTTCGAAACACGTGTAACTGAATATCAAACTGGCGGCGCATTAAACTGGGATTAAAAAATTAAATTAGGAGCATTTATGACGTCCTTTCCATTTATTCTCTTTTTATTTATTTTTTTAATGGTTATTTTTGGTTGCGCTTGGTGGGGTTATTATCGTTTAAGTAAAATTCTTTTTGTGCTGTTTTTATGTGCTTTTGTTTTGGTATTTTGGCATCATGTCAGTGATGTTATTGGCATTAATCTCTAGGAGGCCTTATGTCAGCACTGTTTTGTAGACAATCATTAAAACTATTGAATGCCATTGATTTAATCGTCATCAGTGGGGTGATGATCGTCGCTTTTTTCTTGCAATTCTATTTAAATGAATTGCCCTGCCCTTTATGTTTATTGCAACGCGTTGGTTTATTAGCTATAGGTTTTGGATTTTTATTGAATTTACGTTATTGTCCTAAACCTAGTCACTATGCCCTATCTTTAGTTGCGGCGGTTTTTACTGCTTGTGTTGCCTTACGGCAAATTTGTTTGCATATTATTCCGGGTACGGGTAATTATGGCGATGCGCTTTTTGGTTTGCATTTGTATACTTGGGTCTTTATTGCTTGTATGTTTGCGGTTATTTATATCAGCATTATTTTAAGTTTTCCTGAGCAGTACGCGCGCTCATTGCACAGTGAAAAAGTTGAAGAGCCTAAAGTCGCTTGGCAAAAAACTTTGGTGCATGCTGCTTTTTTTGTGTTTTTTTTACTGGTGGTTGCTAATGCTTTTAGTGTTTTTTATGAATGTGGGGTACGCGAATGTCCTGATAATCCGCTTAATTATGTTTATCATTTGCGGGTTTGATAATTTTAGTTATTTTTTGGTTTAATCATGTTATTGCATAATTTATCTTCTTGGCTGCAGCATATTAGAACTGTGCACACTTCGCTCATCGATTATAGCCTTGAGCGTATCCGTACCGTAGCCTTGCGGCTTGATTTATTAACGCCGAAGGCCTCGGTCATTATGATCACGGGTACTAATGGCAAAGGTAGTACGGTGAGTGCTATGGAAGCTATTTTAATTGCGGCTGATTATCGCGTAGGGGCTTTTACCTCGCCTTATTTATGTACTTTCAACGAACAGATTCGAATTAATGCGCATCATGTATGTGATGATGATTTAATTGCGGCTTTTAAAAAGATTGACACTGCGCGTGCTGAAATTACCTTAAGTGAATTTGAATTTACTACGCTTGCTGCGTTGCTCATTTTTAAAAATGCACCTTTGGATATTATTTTGTTAGAAGTTGGTTTAGGTGGCGCGCATGATGCGGTGAATATTATTCAAGCGCACGTAACAGTAATTACCTCTTTGGCACTTGATCATGAAGAGTTTTTAGGTGCTACGGTTGAAGCTATCGCCCTACAAGAGGCACAATTGTTGCCGCCAGCACGTACAGGAATTATCGGTGTTTCCCAGCCTCCTGCTAATCTTATTGCGCATGCACAGGATATTCGCTGCAATTTATTATGCATCGGGCGCGATTTTTATTTTCAAGAAACAGCACAGCACTGGCGTTTTTGGAATAACCGTCTGAGTTATGAAAATTTACCCCTTCCTAAAATTTTATGCAAGAATGCGGCGCTTGCGATAGCAACTCTTTTAAGTGCTCAAGTAAAATTTTCTGAGGCGCACTTAAAAACTGCTTTATTAAACATTGATCTTCCAGGACGTTTACAGTTTATTTCGGGACAACCTGCCTGGTTATTGGATGTGGCGCATAATCTTGAAGCCATCGAAAATTTAACGCATCATCTTCATCAGCTTCGACCGAAATTTTCTAAGGTTATTGCTGTTTTTAGTATGTTTAAAGATAAAAAAATTGCTGATATTATTAAGCTTATCGCACCTTTCATCGATCAGTGGGCGATTGCACCTATTGATCACCCTCGTGGTGCATCATTGTCAGATTTAATATTGGCTTTTACCCAAGCCGGTATTTCAGAAAAAGATTTATTAGTGCATGATTCTTTAGATGCCGCTTACGAGAGCATTTTGAAGCTGGTCCAGCCTGAGGATTTATTGTTAGGTTTTGGTTCGTTTTTTGTGGTACGTGCAGGTTTGCATCAACAAGATAAAATAAAAAAGGCACTACAAAACAACAGTAGTGCCTTTTAAAAGGTTAATGTACGCAACAGGATTTTTTGTCGGTTCTTACTTCCTCAATACCTGTTAAAAAATCCCATAAAGCTGCAGCCGCGGTGATTGCTGCTTGTTCAGCAACTGCGCGCTCACTGGGTGATAATTTAGCGATTAAGGCTTCAACCTCTTGAGAGTGCCATTCATCCGCTTTTTGATGCACTTCAAAAAATTCTAAAGTTGCTTGATCATGTATGTTATAAAACTCTTTGAGGCCTTTAATTTTAGTTTTAGCGATTTCAGGAATCTGCCGCTCATAGGCATATAATGCGCCTAAACCTGCAGCGTAGCTTTGATCCGCTAATTTTTTAAAGGTATCTAATAATTTTTGAGTATTTGCAAAAGGGGCTACATTCATGTTTGCTTTAGTGACGCCCAGGCCCTCAGCAAATTGCTCCCAGAGTACTGGATGCGCTTTACCATTAGCATCAACACCTTCTTCTTCCATCAAATTTCTTAAAATGATTTGGCGTTGTTCTAAATTGGTGCTGTGGCTATGAATGCGGCTTAAGTAAGTAGGGAAGGCATTAACATGATGTAAATACTGTCTCGCATAGCATTGTAAAGTAGCTTGTGTTAATTCGCCTTGTTGCCAGGATTGATAAAATGGATGTTTTAATAATTCATAGCGTGCCAGTTCTGGAAACATAATTTTTTCTCCTTAGGTTGATGATAATAAATTCTGTAATCTTATTGCAGCTAGGCTTGAGCCCGGCGCATGTACACGTATATAGTTTACACCTTGTGCGGCCAAATGTGTTGAAATTATTGCAGTTGCTGTTTCTTTATTTTCTTCACTGGCCTCTGGCAATATGCTTTTAAGAAAAGATTTACGTGAATGGCCCACCACCCATGGTGTCTTGGTAGTAAGTAATTCTTGCATTTGTTTTATGATGGTCACCTGTTGCATTACGGATTTACCAAAACCAATGCCTGGGTCTAATAAGAGTTGTTCTTGTGGCAATTGGTGTTGTTCAAAAAATTTGACCCAATGCTGCTCAAATGCTTTTAACGCCATTATGGGATCTTGTTTAAGTATATGTGTGGGTTGCGGTGGTACGCCTAAATGATGCATCGCAATATATCTTAAATTGCCTTCTTTGATTAATGGCAGCATCTGCATAAATTCTTCTTGGCTTACATCGTTAATCCAATCAATACCAAAGGCCATGGCTTTTTTTACAGTCATTGTATGGCGTGTATCAAGACTTATCAGTGGCCGATGTTCGGCTTTTTTAAAGATTTCTTGTAAGGCAGGTAATATTGTTTCTAAACGCTGCCATTCTGTTGTTGGATCTAATAGTTGTGCTCCGGGCCGCGTTGACTCTGCACCAATGTCAATAATGTCAGCACCTTCATCAAATAATTTTTGTGCTTGTACAATTGCAACGTCGTGTTTTAGATATTTACCACCATCTGCAAAAGAATCTGGTGTTACATTTAAAATTCCCATGATTTGGGGGCCAGCTAAAAGCTGGGGTAATTTTTTTAATGTGCTTTGCTGTTGTGCTAAAGTAATGGCAATTTCTGGATGCTGATATTCAGGTAAAACGTCTAGGAGCGGCGCTAGAGCAAAAGCTCGTTTATGTAACTCAGCGTGGGGAATTTGTAATTCTGCATTATTGCACACATACTGATCAAACAATAAAATATCTAAATCTATCAGCCGCGGTGCCCAGCGCTCGCTTAAAGTTCGCCCCATAGCATGCTCTATATTTTTTACACATTGTAATAAAGCTTCTGGTGTTAGGGATGTTTCTATTTTAATTGCTGCATTGAGATAAGGTTTCTGAGCCCAGACTACAGGTGCGTTATTGGGCAATAAAGGAGCTGTTTGATAAATATCCGAATATGCTAAGATTTTTAAATTTTCTTTTTGAAGATAATTGCAGGCGCGTCTTAATTGTATTAACGGTTGATTTAAATTACTGCCTAGACCAATGATTGCAATCGACATGGGGTTATTCTTCGGTGGATATTTCAAATGTTCGGGGATGGTATGGCGCGCCTAAAAATTTTGTTATACCTACTGTAAATGCGATACCTGGCGGTAGAGTTTTTACTAATACCTCGTAACAATAATAGGTTAAGCGCTCTAATAGTTTAAACTCTTGTGCCTTGAGATTGCTGGTTAATATTTTCTCAATATAATCATAGCAAATGGTATCTTCTAAATCATCTGAATGTAGCGCTTTAAGATTTTTAAACCGTAATTCGATATTAATGATTACTCTTTGTAATTCTTTACGCTCTTTATCTGGCCATCCCAGATAAACCTCTGTTTCTAGATTTTCTATTTTTAACTTTGCTTGCATTATGTTTTTGTTTTTTTAATTTAGGAAAGTGGGCCATTATAATGTAAAATTGTATTTTTAAACAGTGTAAAGGGTAAGGGGTGCGCATGACTATCAATGAATGTTACAAGCAGTTGCTTAAAGATATCCCGGACTTCACCGAAGAACAACGTGAAAAAGCGAGTGTGCGCGCTGCGCAGGCTTTTGAATTTTTAACGAGTGGCTATGCCCTTGATCTGCAAACTTTAGCGGGTAAATCGCTTTATCCTTGTCCTGAATCGGGGCAAGTCATGATTAAGAATATTGAATTTATGTCTTTATGCGAACACCATCTTTTACCCATGCTAGGTAAATGTCATATCGTATATGAACCAAAAGAACTTGTGCTCGGTTTAGGAAAAATTTCTGATATTGTGCATATGTTTAGTCATCGATTACAACTGCAAGAAAAATTAACTTCTGAAATCGCTCATGGGATTATGGAAATTACCAAAGCTCGTGGTGCGGCGGTGATGATTGAGGGACATCATTTATGCACTGCGCTACAAGGTGCAGAAAAAGCGCATCAATTAGTTGTTACTGATTGCTTTCTAGGTTCTTTTGCTAATGAGAGTATTGATTTATTTCGCTGAGCAATTTTGTTGAAATTTTGTCATGACAAAATTTGCTCTGCTTAACAAATACCCTTTTCTTTGAGACTCATGTTTTTTTATTATGTACTTGATATACTGCCCACTTCTTGAACGCGTTTGGTATATACCAAATGTGATTCAAAATGCGAAGATTTTACTTGGCGTTAAGTTTTCATTGTGTGCTCCTGTAGCATAAAGGCCATGCTGTAGGGGTGTAGCTTGCTACGCCCGATAACTGCAGGACTTTGAAACTCATAGACAATGATGCTTTTTTTATTAAACAGGCCTTGCTTCTTTATGTTAATGCCTTTGCCGTGCCGGGCGTAGCAAGCTACACTACTGTCCGGAGAAAATAGCACAAAGTGACAGGTGCTAAGCACATTAATGCGCTCCGCGCCACCTTCTAGGGGCGCC
>JAGVKT010000063.1 GCA_020050355.1 Gammaproteobacteria bacterium
TAGGCAGTTTTTCAATGATTTGATGCGTTGCAAGGCATTGATTTATAAAGCTTTTAAAACTAGAGCATCAGGCTTCGAACCAAGGTGTCGGGGGTTCGAGTCCCTCCGAGCGCGCCATTTAATCATTTTAAAATCAAATAGTTAGCTCTTCATTTTTAAATTAACCTACTGCCCTAATTTCACACTGTGGGGATTTTGTGGGGATAGTGTGGGTTCCACCTTGTTTTACTCTCAGAATAGTAAGCTCTTTACTTTCTCGTCGGCTTTGAATAATTAAATTTGCAGCCTCCAATAAATTGCTCAACTCAGCCTGAGAATAATGAGTAGTAATCCTGCCAGAACGATGCCCCAACAGATCCTGTCTATCCTCATAACTTACACCAGCTGCTCGAAGTCTTCTTCCAAAAGTGTGTTTTAAATCATGGACTCTCAGATCACAGAGATTTGCTTTTTTACGCGCATTTCGCCAAGCCGTGTTGTTCATGCGTGTAATTGGCTTTCCATTGTAAGAAAACACAAACTCAGAATGAATACCTCTAACCTCCTCAATAACTGCTTTCGCTTCATCATTTAGGATAACCAGCCGATCCTCCCCATTTTTTACAAGCTGCCTTAACTCTCCATCCCTATTAATATGACTAGGGATAATAAAGACGCTCGTATTTAAACTTGGAACATGTTTTTCCCATTCCCAACGTAACTGACATACTTCTTGCTCTCGGCATCCTGTATTGACTTTAAAGCGTGCCATTTGATTTAAATGAAATGGCAATGCTTCTAGTAACCTGGATTGCTTTGACCAAGATAAAGGTAATGGTGCTCGTGCATCTTTAACTGGCAATAATTTAATCTTAGGAGCAACCAGCAGCCACGTTAAACTATTCTCATCAATCCACTCAGTTGCAGCAACGTTTAAAATATGCCGAACTAACTCCAGTGTATTATTAATCGATTTCGTTTTAAGTTTCGCTTCCTGTTTTGCTTTTATAAATGATTGCAACGTTCCTATATGCACTTGCTCCAAGGTCAAATCACCAATAAACGGGCAAATAGACTTTAGAAGTATTGCATCGGTATCAATGCTGGCCTTATGTTGATTTTCATTTAAAAATCGCACCGCAGCTTCTTTAAAACTGCGTTTTGGCCTTACTCCATAAATCGTTGCCTGTCTAATCTCTTCGATCCGCCTAGCTAAGTATTGCTCCGCTTCCTGGAGCGACTTTGTGCCAGTGCTTTCTCGAATGCGATGTCCAAGGACTTGCTTTTCGATATGCCAAACTTGGCCTCTTTTAAATAGTCCTGTTGTTTGTTTACGTCCCATGGCTTTGTACTCCTTTGCTCTTTGCCGCCTGGACGCCCACTACACTGCTTATATTGATCTACCCAAGCATCTAGGTCAAGTCGATCAAACGCCACGCCTTGTTTGCCTATAGGAATTTCTATAAGATTAGGTCTTACGAAAGTATTAAATCGATTTCTGTCCATGCCAATATACTTGGGGACATCTTTCAAACGAATAAGTCGAGGTAGTAAAGCGATAGTAGACATATTAAAAACCAAAAAAACACGATTTGTTGTTTTATTTAAACATATCGTGTTTTTTGGTTCAATTGTTTTTCTTTAATTTTTTGAAAAATAATTTATTTGGAATATCTACTATTCATCATTGTCCCACTGTAATGCAAATTCGTGTAACTTATTTTGCAACACAGCTTTACTGATTAATTTGGTTTCATACTCTGCAATTAACGTTGGAGAAGCATGTCTATTCATCGCATATTGAACAACCTCCTCATCCTTCGTTTTGCAAATTAATATACCAATCGTTGGATTTTCATGTGCTTTTTTTATGTTTTTATCCAATACTTCTAAATAAAATTGTAATTGCCCTAAATGCGAAGGACTAAATTCTGCGCACTTTAATTCTATTGCAATCATACAGTTAAGCGCTCGATGAAAAAGCAATAAATCCACACGAAAATCTTTCATTCCTACTTGCAAAGGGTATTCCTCTCCAATCAAACTAAAATCTGGGCCAAGTTCAAGTAGAAATTTTTTTAGGTTTGCGACTAAGGCTCGTCTTAAATCTTTTTCTTTGTGATCATCAGGTAAATTTAAAAACTCAAAAACATAACAGTCTTTAAACCTCCCCTTGCCATCAGGTAATTCTGTCAGCACTGCTGACAGTTTTTGATCGGCAAGCACCGTTCTTTCAAATGTTCCGACGTTTATTAACCTTGAAAAATCGCGTTCAGAGTAATGATGTTTGGCGGCTAAACGCAGATAAAACTCTTTTTCTTCAATAGACTTTGTTTTAGACAAAATGTGCAAATGATTTGTCCACGTAATTTCTGTCAGCACTGCCGACAGTTCTGTATTATCATGATAAGTCTCGTAAAATTGCTTCATTCTCCATATGTTACGCGCTGAAAATCCCTTAATTGTTGGTAGCTCTATTGATATATAGTCCGCTAGCTCTTCTACAATACCCTTGCCCCAACCATCATGTGTTATCTTATTAGATACATACTGTCCGATAGACCAATACAACTGAATAAGAGTTTTATTGACTTGTTGCCAAACTCTGGATTTAGCTTCAGTAATCATTTGATGCACTTTAGCAAAATCTGACTGATTATTTCCTTTTAATTCTTTGGCCACTTATAAAATTCCTAAAAATTATTAAATTGATATACTTAACACGTCGGTTGGATGAGAGAACAAACTACCCTCACAAACCACTTTTGCACCATGTTTTTCATATAATCGATTTAAACTAGGCTTTAGCGTATCTAGCAAAATCAAATCCGAACCTACCGCTGTGGCTAATCGTTTTGCTTCTTCAATAATCTGTTTACCAAACCCTAGTCCTCGATAATTTTTATTTACATAGACATACATTAGTTCACGTGCACTTAACCCACGTGGGTTAGGAAATTCATGTTCTAATAGAGCAAACATTGCTACAGGCTGCCCTGCATAAGTACCAATATAGACATCATGGCTCAGCGTATGCATTACACCTTCACGATATTCAACCCCCTTATTTCGTATATATCCCCATTCAGCTTCAGCCCATTTGGCTGCAAGGGGGATATATCCCATACAATCACTTAATCGTGTAAAAGTAAGTCTGTGCTTTGCTAAAGCGGCACTAAACAATAACATTACAAATACCTCATTTTTAATAGGTTAAAGCGGATTCAAAACGTAACAATTTTCTTCGGCCTTGTTCACAAATCATTATGGAGCCTAATCCTATGATTACCCCAAACATATAATACCAGGCGGGTGAAATAAAATTATTGGTTGTATTCACTAACCACATCATTACTATAGGTGTTGTACCACCAAACAATGAAATACCTACATTAAAAGCAACTCCAAACCCGCTATAACGATATTGATGAGGGAGTAGAGAAACCATATAGGCGTTGAGTGGTGCATAAGTAATAGCAATCAAAATAGACATGAAAGCCAATCCCATTGCTATCAAAACAACATTTCCGGTGGCAAGTAGGTAAAAAATCGGAATACTCAAAATTAACATGGCTACCATACCCAATCGAATTACTTTTAGCAATCCTATTCTGTCTGCTAATAAAGCTATAAATGGTTCAAGTGTGGCATCAACTGCCAAAGCCAGTGTAATAATTAAGGTAGCTAAACCAAGTGAAATATGAAAATAACTATGCAGGTACGTAGCAGTAAACACATAAGTTCCAAAAGTCATGATACTCACCAACCATGCTATCCCTATAATACCAACTACTGCCAGAGGCGCTTCTTTTAGCGCCGCCAGAAAAGGCAAACGTCGTTTATCATGTTGCGCAATATGTTCATATTCAGGCGTTTCAGCAACATGGGTTCGTAAATAAAAAATCAAAATACCCGCAATCAAAGCCAATCCAAAACCGATTCGCCATCCCCAGTCTGGCATAAATGAAGCCGTAAAGAATGAAGCTGCCAGGCCAGCCATTATCAAACCAGTACTGTAAGCTGAGCTGGTTAAACAACCATAAAATGCTTTGTTTTCAGGTTTAGCATGTTCAACAAGAAAAATAGCAGATCCAGTAAATTCACTACTTGCGACAAAACCTTGAATAACCCTTAACAAAGTAATAAGAAGAGGTGCTGCAATTCCAATATATTGGTAAGAAGGAACAACGCTTATTAGAGCGGTAGGAATAGCCATTGCTAAAATACTTAGAGTTAAAGCACGTTTTCTTCCGAACTGATCACCTATATAGCCAAAAAATAGTGAACCAATTGGTGCTAATAAATAACCAACAGCGAATATACCAAAAGCACTTAAAAGCGAAGCAAATTGATTGTCATTAGGAAAATAAGTTGCTGCAATAATTGGCGCGAAATATCCAAAAAGTGCAAAGTCATACCATTGTAATGCTGTGCCAGAAACTCCAGCGAATAATGCTTTACTCGAAGAGGATATGTTCATTAGCAACTCCTATGCTCATCAAGTTATTAATACCAATTTGGTCACATTTAAAAATTTGCCAGTCTAATAAAGCGACCCCACCAATTTTTTTATAAAAATGCCTGGCTTCTCGGTTATTTCGAGATACCCACCACTCTATTCTTGAACAGTTATGAGCTGCTGCTTTACATGCAACATACTTGAATAAAGCACACCCAATTCCTTGACGCCGATACGGAGGAGAAACATATAAATTCTCAATATAAATCCCCTGCGTTACATTGACACAAATGTTATTATGAGTGTAATTGAACATCACCAAACCACAAATTTTTTCTTCCACCAAAGCTATACCAATGAAATGGTTAGGCTCATTACAAAAAAGAAGTTTACCAAGTTGTGATTCGGTTATTTTAATTTTATCCAGAATGTTCTCATACTTTGCCAGTTCCAGAATTATTGCATAAATTTGACTCAAATGCTCCGATTTTGCTTGAATTATTGTCACCATAGGATATCTTAATAACGGTTGTAAATAATGTGATCATAAAATTATGAACAAGGATATAGTACTCATTCCCGGAGCGTTGGCAACCCCAAAGCTTTGGTATCAGCAAGAGATATTTTTTCAGGGAAGCAAGCAATTTCATTATGTTGATGTGCTCAATAGCGATTCTATTGTGGAAATGGCTCATCGCTTTACCTCAATCGCCCCTAAAAAATTTACTTTAATTGGCTTTTCTATGGGGGGCTATATCACCCTCGAATTATATCGCCATATCCCAAATAAAATAGAGAAACTCATCTTAATTAATTCTGCCGCAAAATTAGTGTCAGAAAAGGGACAATTAGAACGCGAGCGTTCTCTTGATTTAATGAACAAAGGGAAGTTTGATTTCTTAATCAAGCTTATCTTTAAAAACTCAATTTATGATAAAGAAAAGCACAACGTTCTATTACCCTTGGCACAAGAAATGGCTCAGGAAGTGGGAGTTGAGAATTATAAAAATCAATTGAATGCTATTCTCAATAAACCAGATCATTCATCATTATTATCATCAATTGAATGCCCAACACTATTGATTGCGAGCAAGCAAGATAACGTTATGCCTATTGAACGATCGGAGCATATGGCGAAAAACATCAAGCGCTCCGAATTAATTTATATTGAGGAATGTGGTCACATGGCCATGTTAGAACAACCTGACAAAATAAACAAAATATTGGCTGATTGGTTGTAAGAAGTATCGATGTTAGGGATGTATCAATGCATAGTGTCAATGAAGATGGAACTATTTGTGTTAACTTAAATGACTACAATGAACTGTCAGACTCCATTCGATTCCGTGCAAAAATTGATTACCTAATTGAAAAGCTTCACTGCCCAAAAGAAATTCCTAATTTTTCTATTTCAATGTTTTTTCATGGTGGTCAACGATATTATATTTCTAATCTTTACCTATGGGCGATCCCTTATCGAACCGAAGGTTTGTATCGTGGAGACGTTGATCATGATCGCACTCTTTATAATGGGAAAGAATTTTTTATCCAGCGAGATATAAAATATGATGCGATGCAAATTCCTATTATTCAAATACTCGAATCACGTTACAGTCTAAGCACCACTTTTGCTATGGTGAGGCAATGTGAAGAATGTGATTTTATTATCGAGGCCTACCACTCTGAAAAAGTAGAGGATCCGAAAAAACTCTACTATCAAGTACGCGATAATTTTGAACAGTTTATATGCCTTTTTTTTGATGCGATGCTACCAGAAATAGTAACAGCCATACCCAATCAAAAATGGTTAGCTATATTCAACGATAGTGAGTTCAGAAAAAATGTAATCACGCGCAAAGCAGTCAAAAAACCACTGGCACAGCTCACTCCAAGAGAATTACAATGCTTGAGCTTAATTTCCAAAGGAATGACGATTAAAAAAATATCCGAATACCTTCATCTATCAAGCGAAACAGTGAATACCCATGCCAAATCTATCCGAACTAAAATGAGCTGCGTTAATATTACCGAAGCAGTATCAAAAGCATTTCGTTTAGGGCTATTATCTTAAAATACCCAAATTTGGGGATAGGATATTTTGCCGAACATTTTATACTCCACCATGTTGTCATAATATTTACACGGAGTTGTAACATGGGATGTATTATAGAATTTAACAACGGCCTTCGATTTGATTTTATTCAAAATAAATGTAAACAAAAACTATGGATTGACGTACTGTTGCGATCTAGTAAAGCTAATATTGAGCATTTAGCACATATCCTTGATTTACCAATTGAAACGGTAATCCAGGTATATCAAGGAAACCTTTACCTTGAGGAAGAATCTGCCGAACGCTTGGGACAATTATTCCTGGTAACATTTGGGACTTAAGAAGCATACTGAGCTATAATAACAGCTCTTTAAGAGCACGCAGGTGCTGGGCTTTGTTGGGAATCCAAAAATGAATAAAGAACACAAGCTTGGTCTTCCTTTAGAATACCAAAACATGCCTGAATATTTCGATGCACATAATATAAATGAAGGGACCGAAGCCAAAAATGCTCTAATAGAAAAGCTATTAAGGAAACAAAATGTTAAGTCTGTTTTGGATATGACCTGCGGTACTGGCTCACAAGTATTTTATCTTGCAAAGCGAGGCTTCGACGTTATTGGTAGTGATTTTAGTCCTGCTTTACTTGCTATAGCGCGAAATAAAGCAAAAGAACTTAATCGTAATATTATTTTCATTGATGGTGATATGCGAGAGTTACAAGCAGGAAAATTCGATGCGGTTATTACTATTTTTAATGCCATTGGACACCTAACTAAAGCAGATTTTGAAAAAGCACTACAGAATATTCAAGCTAACCTCAAAGAGGATGGCGTATATATTTTTGACATTTTTAATTTGCAGGCCATTACTGATGATATCATCAATGATTTTGCGAGGGATATCGAGAGCATTGTTAATGGCGACCACATCCGGAATATTCAACATTCTAAGATTGACAGAGAAAAAGGACTTCTTACTTCTCATGATCATTATATAATTTCCAAAGAACACGGTGCGCAAGAAATGCACACAAATTCTTTCAGCCTGCAAATTTATACCGCCGAAGAATTGCAGACAATGCTTAAGCACAATGGGTTTGAGGTTATAAGGCAATATGATATGGATGGAAATGATTTTATAGCCGATAAGAGTCTGAATATCCTAACTGTAGCAAGGAAGAAAAAGGCATAATAACTATCAAAAATCCAGGAAAACAGATGCTAGGTTCAATTGAAAAGAGTCATCCTTCAAATAGGTGTCCCCTGATGGAATCTTAGCTTCCAACCACTATTCTCATATACCCATAAAGAGCTTCGATTCGCACGAAGCTTTTCAGGTCCCACTTCACTTATATAAGTTACTAATTTTACCTTATCTGAAACATCATGTACTTTAAATTGTTCTAAGGGAATTTTCGCACCGATTGTTTGATAAGGATGAGACATCGTTTCATCTCTAGTGTAGCTTTTACCAGACCGACCATATTCAAAGAAAGAAGCATCAAGAACCTTATCCATATATTGGTTATCGAATCGAGTTTCTTCAAGCCATAAAGACTCTTCAAGTTTTTTTAGTTCATCATAAACTTTAGCCATCAATTGATACCTTTATACTTTAAATAAATTATCAAGCAATTATGGTATAATCTTTATTCATTTGAAAATAGTCTTTATTCATAAAATGCCAGTAAAAAACACCCATTATCCTAGACTAAATATTCAAAAGATCATGATTATCGGTAGACCTGGTAGTGGTAAATCAACCTTTGCTGTATGGTTTAGCAAGATATTAAATATCCCTGTCTTTCATTTGGACAAGTATTTTTTTGAAAAAAACTGGGTTGAACGTAATTACCAAGAGTTTTTATCCTCACAAAAGGAAATGATTTCCAATCCAAGTTGGATCATCGATGGAAATTCCACCAAGTCTTACGAAATGCGGTATAAACATGCTGAACTTTGTCTTTATTTTAATTTTCCGCCATGGTTATGTTACTGGCGTGTTTTTAAGCGCTTATTTTATAAGCATCGAGACATTGATGATCGAGCACCAAATTGTCCTGAAACGGTACGTTGGTCTTTATTAAAATACATGTGGAATTTCGAGGATAGAGTCAATCCTATTTTACAACAATTGCAATCCAAATACCCTGACGTCCAATTAATAGAACTTTGCTCTGATCTAAAGGTAAATCAATTTATTAAGCATATTCTTAAGGACAAAATCACATAAACAAAATTTGAGAATTAAAAAATGCGTAAAAACAACATCATTTTGCTCATGGGTATTGCTGGCACCGGTAAAAGAACAATTGGAGAAGAGATTGTTGCACAAGACAATACCTTTAGATTGGCACATCATCATGATTGGATCGATCCGATTTTAAAGTTATTGGGTAGCGACGCTTCAGTATTCTGGTCATTAGATGAAAAAGGCTGGTCTGTACTTAACCAAGCTCGCGATGTGATCTTCAATACCATAGCGGAAGTGGCACCGCAGGATAGTAATTTTGTGATTACCAATGAACTACTGGCTAATAATCCCTGGCATCAGGAATTTTTTAATAAAGTGTTGGCTACGGCTAAAAAACGCCAATCTAACTTGGTACCAGTAAGATTAGTTTGTGAATTAGATGAGTTAATTAATAGGGTCAGAAGTCCAAATCGAAAAAAGTATTATAAAACCCAAGATGTTGCATTAATCCAACAACGCTTCAAGGATGATGAGGTTTTTTATTCTTCTCTGCCCACTGAGTATACACTAGATGTGACTCATTTAACTCCAAAAGAAGCCGCCGAAAAGATTCTTCATTGGTTAGATAAACAGTCTAAAGAGCAAAAGTCATGAGCTATTTTAAATTTAAGTCTTTAAGTATGGAGGATTTAAATCAACTCTATCAATGGTTTCAAGAACCAACCATTAACTATTGGTATGCAAGAAATAAAAACTGGTCACTCAATGAAATTAAAGAAAAATATGAACCGAGAATTTTAGGCAAAGAGCATGTGCCAAGTTTTATTGTCCACGTCGATAACTCCCCTTTCGGATTCATTCAGTATTATTTACTCACAGAATCGTTACCTGATGGGATTGATGGCTATGATAGTCCGCTCTTTCAACAATACAACGCCAAGGATCTAGTCGGAATTGATCTGTTTATCGCTGAAGAAAAGGCACGATGCAAGGGATTGGGGGTAGAGCTCATAGGTCAATTTATTGATAAATTTTTAAACTGCTTTAAAGCCATTGTTGTGGATCCAAATATCAACAACCAACAAGCCATTCGTTGCTATGAAAAAGCAGGCTTTAATCAAACAGTATTCAGTGAGAATCCAAAACATATCATCATGATAAAATCCTTATTACTGGCTAAAGATTGATTATGAATATATCAGAAACACAATACTTGTTTCTCAGCATCCTTAAGGGGATAAATTATTTTTAAAGGTGTTAACGTGATAACCATCGACTATTTAAAACATCATTCAGACAGTATCCCAGAACTTGCTAAGATTTGGCATGAAGTATTAGGACAAATTTGGGTACCTGATGTACCTATTACGCGCGTAGAAGAAAATTTACACAACCATTTGAACTCTGAACAGTTGCCGCTTACTTTCGTTGCTTTTCATGAAGATAAAGCTGTTGGCATGTGTTCTTTACGGGCCAATGATGGTATTCGCTCTGAGTTAATCCCATGGCTGGGTTCTCTAGTGGTTTCGGAAGCTTACCAAAAACAAGGTATTGCACGAATGCTTATTGATAAAATCAAAGAAAAAGCACAACAGATGAATTTTAAAATGCTTTACTTGTTTGCCTTTGATCCAACAATACCTGAATATTACAGCCGTCTTGGTTGGAACAAGATTGGAATGGACGAATGTAAGGGACATCCTGTAACAGTGATGGAGATGATGCTGTGAAGATTAGGCAATTGCTTGATACTGATTGGGAGGTATGGAAAAACATACGCTTAGAAGCACTTAACAACTCACCAGAAAGTTTTGCCTCATCTTATGAAGAGGAGTTGCAGTGGACTAATGCTGATTTTCAAAGTGGATTAAGTCAGGGATACGTATTGGGTGCCTTTGTTGATGAGTTATTGGTGTCTTGTGCTGGTTTTTATATTTTAAATTCACTCAAAACCAAACACCGTGGTGTTCTTTGGGGTATGTATACTCGTACTGAATACAGAGAGAAAGGCATTGCAACTGCGGTAGTTCAAACTTTGATACAACATGCAAAAACTTGTGTCACTCAATTGCACCTATCCTGTGTGACAAGTAATTTTGCTGCCAGCGCTTTCTATCAAAAGCAGGGATTTCGAATTTATGGTACAGAACCTAAATCACTTAAAATTAACGATACCTTCTATGATGAATATTTGATGGTATTGGATTTCAATGAGGAGCCGATGAAAAAACTGGATACCTATCAAAGTCTTTGTACTGAAGTGTACGATTTGAGTAAACCTAACGCACCTCATGATGTGTATCAATTCTATCGCAGTTATGCTTTAGAAGTTAATGGCCCAATTTTAGAACCGATGTGTGGTACCGGTCGATTTCTATTGCCTTTGACTGAAGAAGGCTTTAACGTTCATGGATTTGATGCAAGTCAGCCAATGTTAGAAAGATTGCATGCAAAAGCGAATGCCAAAAATCTTAAGCCAAACATTTGGCATGGGTTTATTGAAGATTTAAATCAATCAGATAAATATCGATTGATTTTTATACCGAGCGGCTCATTTGGACTCATCACAGAAAAGGCTGATATTAAAAAGGCATTAAAAACAATTTATGAACATTTAGATGATAAAGGACTTTTGGTATTTGAAGTGGAAACACCCCATGCTGTTCCTAAAGAATTAGGTATATGGAGAGGCTCTAGATGGAAAAGAGAAGATGGTAAACTAATCCTACTCAGCCAATTAGCTATGCTTGAGGAAGAACTTTGCTACTCAATCGGCAAATACGATCTGGTTGATGAAAACCGCATTATTCAAACAGAAATTGAGGAATACAAAATACGCATTTATCATGAGCCCGGTTTTTTATTAAATCTGCTAATGCAAATTGGTTTTAGCGATGCACGATTGGTAAAAGCTTTTGACCGGAAGGCATCACCTGATGAAGCGGATGAAAGTATTGTTTTTGAATGCAGGAAATAATTGAGGTGATAAATGAATACACAAAAAATTCCCAAAGATTATCAACACATCTCTCCAGCGGGTGCTGGAGTTCGATTATTGATGAGTAATCATTTGGGCGGCATGGCTCACTGTACCTTAAAGGCAGGAACGATTTCCAAAGCAGTTCATCATAAGACTGTATCTGAATTTTGGCATGTCCTTTCAGGAGATGGTGCAATCTGGCGTAAGTTGAACGATGAAGAGAGTATTACTCCTTTGACAGACGGAGTCAGCATCGATATTCCATTGGGAACACAGTTTCAATACCGAAGTGATACCGAGGATCTGGTGTTCATTTGCATCACCATGCCTCCTTGGACGGGCAGTGATGAAGCAAGTTATGTTGAGCAAGGTGCTTGGCAGCCAACGTTGGAATAACATGATGACTTTAAAATTATCATTTGCAGAAAATCCAAACCCCGATGATGTTCAAGTTTTAACGAACGGCATAAAGGCTTATGCCAAGCAAGAAAGAGGTTTTGAATCCCTGGATTTTTTTGCATGCTTTATTCGTGATGCAGACAATGCAATAGTCGGTGGTTGTAGTGGGGGAACACTCTATGGCGGCCTTCATATCGATAATCTTTGGGTGAGTGAGCCTATCAGACATCAAAGATGGGGCACTAAGCTTATGCATGCTGCGTTGAAGTATGGCCAGGAAAAAAACTGTGCTTTTGCGACAGTAAACACAATGGATTGGGAAGCCATTGAATTTTATAAAAAATTGGGATTTAAGCTTGAATTTGAGCGGCATGGGTTTCAGAAGAATTCTGTTTTTTATTTTTTACGTAAAGAGTTTAAGCAATCAGCAAATTGTGTTGAAGTGAATGATGCTTTGGTCTCATGCTTTACCAAGAACCTGAAATCGCCTCCACCACAATCATTAGTTAGAGAAGCAATCTCGAAAAACAATGCACCCCATTTTAAATGGGGACAAGACTGCGATGGATGGTGGTTAAAAAACCATGGCCACTTTACTGTGATTTATGAAACCATGCCTGCGGGCAGTTGTGAGATAAAACATTATCATGCTGATGCAGAACAGTTTTTTTATTGTTTACAAGGCCAATTGGTCATTGAGTTTGAGAGTTATGAGCAAATTTTACAGGAACATGAGGGCTTGAGTATAAAGCCAGGAATATCACATAAAGCAAAGAACATCTCCAAAAGCCCTGTTTGTTTCTTGGTCGTTTCATCACCCAACTCTCATCAAGATAGAATTAATATGGAGTCATGATGCCAGATGAAATGACTGCTCATAAACACCGTAATGATGGTATTGATGCACTTCGTGGCTTATCGATTATTTCAGTCATTCTGCTCCATCTATATATCCAAGTGCCACTTGATTTAACAATCATTGACCAGATCATTTCATTATCAATCACAAACATTCTATTTCGTAGTGGTTATTATGGTGTCATTGTATTCTTCGTCATTTCTGGTTTTTTGATAACGACCACATCTTTGAAACGATGGGAAAAACTGCAAAGTATTTCTTATAGTCAATTTTATCGAATGCGCTTCGCAAGGATTATGCCTTGTTTGATAAGTCTCTTGATGATTCTAACCTTATTGGATCGATTAAATATTACAGGTTTTGTTATCCATACAACCTCACTCAGCGTAGCCATTTTTTCAGCCCTTACTTTTCAAATTAATTGGCTTGAAGCCAAAACTGGTTACTTGCCAAGTAATTGGGATATTCTTTGGTCTTTATCGGTGGAGGAGGCTTTTTATGTTTTCTTCCCTCTCTTTTGCATTTTATTAAGAAAGCAAACATTGTTCGTATTGGCGATGTTAGGATTTACTCTGCTTGGCCCTTTTGCAAGAACCTGGACAAATAATGATATTTGGAGTGACCATTCTTATCTATCCTGTATGGATGGCATTGCCACCGGTTGTCTTGCAGCTTTAATTTCTTATCACTTCAAACTCAACAAAATAAAGTTTTTATGCATTCTTTTAACGGGTCTATTTCTTTTTATTTTTATCTTTATTTTTCGAAAACAAGCATTTGAAATGGGCCTGTCGACAATAGGACTGAATGTTACAATAATTGAAATAGGCACAGGATTATTGCTAATTTCCATGCAAGAATGGTATGTAAAAGGAAAGCGTGTTGGCAGCATTTGGACTGCTCCCTTACGTTGGTTTGGACGTAACAGTTACGAAGTTTACTTGACTCATCCCTTTTTAGTTATCGTCATAAGTAAAACGCTAATGCATTTTCAGCCAACTAAATTAGTAATAGGAGTGAGCTATCTTATGACCTTGGCTTTATCGGGAATTTTAGGGCAATACATTGCATGTTATTTCTCTGAACCAATGAACCAGCTGTTAAGAGAAAAAACACAAGGGTATTCTAAGGCAATATTATCGTGAACAAAAATCAACTAGAAACAATTTGTAAAAAATTAAATATTAAGCAAGCTCGCGAATTACCAAAAAGAATTTACGGTGGGCTCCTGCACAGAATGTGGTATCTGGAAAGTAATGGTTCTCAATTTGCTATAAAGCAGCTCAATAAAAGGATTCTAATGACTGAAGAAGTCAAATTCCAATATGAACTAACGGAAGAGATTGCCTTCCAATTTTTTAAGCGCACTATTCCAGCAGTTCATGCAATAAAAACAGAAAATAATTATTTAATCTTTGCAGAAGATGAAGCCTTTTTTGCTTACCCTTGGATAACAGCAAAGGCACTTGATAAAGACACGGTATCTGAGGCGCATGCGGTTAAAATTGCTGCTATTTTGGCTAAAATTCATCTCATTAATCTTAATGTTCCTGAACTTGACTCCCAAGAATTTGATATTCACCCTAATGAAAAAATTAGTTTGTTAATAGACCAATCAGTAAGCAAAAATTTGGTCTTTAAGGAGCAATTAAAAGATAATCAATTGCTTATAATAGAGAGCAATGAACTCTATCAAAAAGCCATACCCATTTTACAAAGTACCAATGTGGTAAGCCATGGCGATCTGGATCAGAAAAATGTTTTATGGGATGAACATACTTCACCATTTTTAATTGACTGGGAGTCTGCACGAAAACTCAATCCAACTTATGAAATAATCAATTGTGCTCTTGATTGGAGTGGAATTACTACTCCAAAGCTTAATAAATCTTTATTTATAAAAATGCTAAAAGCCTACGCAACTGCTGGAATAGCAATAAATAAGGACCATTTGGAAGCTGCATTTTATGGCGTTCTCGGCAACTGGATCAATTGGTTAGTATATAATATAGAACGTTCTTTTAGCTCTGATAAAGAGCAGCAGAGTATCGGTATTGAACAGGTTCTTCAGGTTTTGCCTACGATTTTTCAAGTCAAGGCAATCAGTTCTGAATTAATCCAATTGATTTCACAAGGATTGTGACACAATAAAAGCTGACTGCGCAGGAGTCGAATCGCCTGCGCAATTTTAATCATGTTTTGCAAAACCATTTGCCAAAAATCCACCATCTACTGCTATGCATTGACCTGTTATATAGGAAGCAGCAGGCATACATAGAAACGCAGCAAGAGTTGCTACTTCATGAGGTTGTCCAACTCGGCGCATTGGTGTACGCGAAATGATGGCATTCAGTTTTTCTTGATTGGATAAGGCTGGTTGAGTTAACTCCGTTTCAATATACCATGGCGCTATAGTATTTATTCTGATACTATCTCGTGCCCATTCTACCGCAAGATGTTTTCCCAATTGAATCATCGCTGCTTTACTCATGCCGTAAGGAGCTCCTGATGCATCATCAATTAATCCTGAGATAGAAGCAATATTAACGATGTTTCCTTGAGCTGATTTTTTTAATAAAGGATAAGCCAATTGGCACAATTTGAACGCTGACGTTAAATTAGTTTGCATTATCTCCTCAAATTCATGAGGTAAGTAATCTTGTGCAGGCTTTCTGATGTTAATTCCAACATTATTAATGAGGATATCTAAGACACCCCATTTTTGGGTGATTGTATTGATTATATGGGAATAGGATTCTTCCTGATTGAGATCTGCTTCGATTCCACTGACACGAAACCCCTTTGAACTCCAATTGTTAATGACTTTCTCAAGATTATCTTTATTAGAGCTCTTGCATAACCATCCTAAAGTTCAAAATTATAAATTCCAGCAATCAAATTAAACCTCAGTCCGAATCGTTTCCTTCTGTTTCGATAACGA
>JAGVKT010000025.1 GCA_020050355.1 Gammaproteobacteria bacterium
TCGTAAATTAAGTCTCCAGCTCCTCCATCGTTATTCAACAACATCATATACAAAGGATGGGGAGAATGTCTTACCATTTTCTCCGGACAGTAGTGTAGCCTTGCTACGCCCCTACATCATGGCTTTCGATTTTGGGACAAACAGTGAAAGCTTGAACGCTTTGTAAAAATTTCGACATCGCTTTTGACTTCTATGCCTTTCTCACTTTAATATGAGTGTTAAATTTTTTATTCTCTGCTCTATGAAAAAAATTTTATTTAGTGCTCTGCTAGGAATAAATTTCAGCGCCAATGCGGCTTATAGTAATTTAATTGTTTTTGGTGATAGTCAAAGTGATATCGGCAATATGCCTGAATCTAGCAACATTGGAACCATTGCGCCTGCATATTATGATGGCCTACCTTATAATTTATATATTCCTAATTCGAATCCTGTATATGGTGATCAAAACAACGCTGATGATTCATTATTCCAGCAACTTTTTAATGTTACTTATTTGCCTGCACAACCTTTAATTAATGATAAGGTCCGCGCTGGACGAAGCGTAAATTGGAGTCAATATCTCTTTGTCACTTTAAAAGCACAGGAACAAATTACGAGCTCTGTATTTGTGCCCTGGATTAGTCTTTATGCATATCCTCAATTATCTGCACAAAATGTTTCTGTAAATTATGCTTTTACGAGTGCACTTTCTACTGACAACTGTACTACTCAAGGTTATACGCCGATTAGTGCTGCCTTTTGTAATGGCCCGACTATTTTTAATACGCAAGCAATTTATCGCCAACATCCTAATGATAATGATCTGCGGCAAGCCCTGGTAATTCCTGGTGTGCAAAAACAAATAGAGCTTTTTGCTGAAGATTTAAATGCACATCGCATCACTGCTGATGCTCATACGCTTTATATTATTTGGACTGGCGCTAATGATCTTACTAAAACTTTTTTGGCTTTGATTGAAGATAAAGATTTTTTTACTTTTAACCACAAACTGACTCAGGATATTCCCGCGCTTATTGCCGGCCAAGATCCAAGCTCTGCTGTCTCTAGACTTTATGCACTAGGCGCGCGCCATATTGTAATTATTGCACAACATAATTTAGGCCTTGCGCCTCAAGCCAGCAGACTCACACATACTGACGGCACTTTTATCGGTCGCTATCTAAATGCCTATTTATTAAATTTATTTATTCTCCGCTATAATCTTGCACTCAGCGAACAAGTCGATGCTTTACAAAAACGCTATCCTGATTTAATCCTCACCGAGGTTAATTTGCAACGCTTATTTAATCGTTTATCTTTTTTACCTGGCAAACCTTTTTTCAAACATCTAGGCCAACCCTGTCAAAGCAAAGACGCCGCTACTTACGATGCTATCTTACGCGGTGATTTAGTGATCTGTACAGATTATCTCTACTGGAATCGTGGTCACATGACTTATCAAGGTAATCGCTTGGTTGCAGAAGCGATATTACGCGCTTTGCCTAAAAATCAAAATTAAGCTTTTTGATATTCAACGCGAAAATCGGTAATAAAAGCATCAATGCGCGCGCGTTACATGCGGCAAAATAGTAGCCGCTGCGTATTTTCCGTTAGGCATCAATTGATATTTATGAGCAAAGCCTCTGAAGGCGAGGGAAAACAAATATTAAAACTATGAGGCAACAGGGTTAGCTCAGATTCCGGAATAAATTCTTTTAGACACCCATAAAAATATTGTCACTCTACTGCACACACATCTAATAACTTTTTAATTTTATTATAACTAGGATCAGTACCTAACCCCAGCTGTTTAAAAATTAAATAAATCTATAGAAGAAGTGACGAGATATATGAGCTCGCATAGATTAAAAGAGTTCGCTTAATAGAGGACCTACAGGGCCAATACGAATGAAACGAGCTATTCCTGTACCTACAAATCCTATTGCTATTTCTGTATTAAACCCTGTGACTGTTCCAACACCTATCAGCCAATGCATTAACCCATTATTTAGCTGCAAAAAATAATTTTTTTAAATATAATTACTCTAAAATTTTGCTATGCGTACTTGTATTGTTAATATTTGATATTTATTATTTAACTTAACTTTTAAATTAGAAAATAAGTGAGGAAAAATGCATACCCCAGCAGTTAGCGTTGCTACTACAGAAACTGAAACAACACCGATCTATACAAGATTGGCAGAAGAAATTAATTCAGGTACGGTAGCGGGCCTGAGCGCCTTATTAACAGGTATAGATATCAATACACCATTGATAAAATCCGCTTTCTTTGAGGGCCTGAGTGTCCCCAGAGGATTAAGAACTTTTGCCCAAGGTAGAATAGGCATTGAATGGTCTGAGACTTTGCTTGATTTAGCGATAATAAAAGGAAATCTTGGCATGGTTAGGTTACTTTTAGATAAAGGTGCAAAATTAGATCTTCCATCAAGCCATTTACGTGCACCACCTCTTTTTTTAGCGCTTAGCATTAATAACACAAGCAGACATGAAATCGTTAATGAATTATTAAAAAGAGGGGCAAATGTAAAAGAAATTTTACCCCTATTAATTAAAGAATTTGGTAAGAATACACTAGATATTGTCCCAACTGCATATTGCTGTATTAACCCTACCGCATTTAACATGCAGCTAGATGGAGCTGATAATCTAATACCTATTGTGCTCGCAAAAAATTTATCAGTATTACATATGGCTGTTTTGGCCAATGTTTCTCCAGAAACATTGCGCTTACTTTTAAAATATGATGCTGATCGAGATGCCGAGGCTCTTTTTATTGCACGTACGACGGGTGAGCATTGTTATCAAATGTATTTTACGCGCACAGGTATTTTAGCAATGACTTTAAGCATATTTAGTTTGTGCGCATCACATATTGTCGATCATATTGCTGCATTATGCCGTCCAGGAATACACGTGCGTATGTGTATGGATTCGGTAACAGCCGATATTCCTAAAACACCGACTGATTTAGCAAGAAGTTTTGGTAGAGATGAATTGCTTACAGAATTAGAGCGTCCTCGCTCAGCTTTTCTATACGGTGACGCTGCAGGTGGTGCCGGCGCGGGTGCGGGTGCAGCAAAAGATGGTAGCGATTATCATGAATTTGATTACTAAAAACACAGTTTATGGTTCATACAATATGCCCTCAAAACTAAAAGCGCTTTTATAATATAATAAAAATATCTACCTAGTTTAAGTGTCTTATTCAGCGCTATAGAATGCTTCACTTCAGGTCAATAATCTGCTTCCTCCGTCAATTCAGCTAATAAATCTGCTGTTAATAAGGACTTTACAGCATATGTAGTACTATAAAGGTGTGGTGGTTGACTGGTTGTATCAACGCTAGTTAAAGTGTTATAGGCTTTTAAATCGGAAAATGTCACTCCAGGTTTTACTAATAGCATTTCCAATTGGTGGATGCGAGCTTTATTTTGATGTTGTTCAGTTTCTAATTTTTCTATTCTGACTGCAACTTCGGTAGATGCATCCTCCAGTTGCTTCACCTGAGCAACTAAATCCTGTTTCATTCGGCTATGACCACCTTCCAGCACATCCATTTTATCTATTGCGAGCTTCACTTGTCGCTCGCACTCGCCTTCTCGATGTCTAGCAGCTTCACTGGCACGTTCATAAGCCAGGGCAGCAGCATTCCAGGCTTCATGAACTGCAGCTTCTTCATGATATTTTGCAAGGGCCCGGTCGTACTCCTGTGCTGCAAAGAATGCACTAATAGCTTGTTGTCTTTTCTGCTCATTAGCTTGACATTGATATTGATAAATTTCTTTTTCCCATCGATGGTGTTCCGCTTTATGACGCCAATTATTATAATGTTCTTTGGCTTTAAGCCAACGCGGATAATTAGCTTGTGCTTTAGTCCATTCATCCATCAAAACTTCATCTTCTGCCATCAATCTGATTGTATGCATAAAGGCAATATGTTTAGGCAATACGATTTGTAGCATGCGAAACAACATACGAGCTGAGTAATGAAAATCTTGTGACTCTTTACTATACCACCGCGCCCAATATCTAGTAAGCAAGGTTAAATAGACAGAAATCAGTCTCTTTTTTTCTACTGCATGTCCAGCGTGCCGCTGCCGACAAATAATTCGGATTTCTTCACGAACTAATGGATCACATAAATCATTCAAATAATGCGGCTTTACTTCTATATCGGTACTTGATAAATCGGTGGCAGCGTTTAATGCACTACGTGCAGATTTTAATGCAGAGAATAAATAACTCAAATAAATCTCATAACACAATTGAAAGCGGATATTTTGCAGCTGTCTTTGAGATGATGAAGTTATAATAGCTTCATTTTGTTTTTTGCGTAAAAGAGTGATCACACTCGCTCCATCTCTTGGCGCGGATGATATAGCTGGATAATGCAATATCATTTCAGCACTCCCCGGTTGTCCTTGTCGTCCAGCTCTTCCAAGCCCTTGCGTTTCTTCGCGTCTGGTTGGTGGAAAAAAACTGAAGATCACATGTAATCCTCCAGCTAAGAGACTCTCAGGTGGCAATATAATATCAGTCCCACGACCTGCCATATTTGTTGAGATCGTCACCCGGCCTCGAGTACCTGCTGCTCGAATCACCTCAACCTCATCTGTGGTTTGTTTCGAATTTAATAACATCCAACCTTTACGAGGCCCTTCTGCAAAAGAAAATAAGTCCTCACTAGCCTTGATGCTATCGCAAATTACCAACACTGGCCGACCACGTTGCTGCTCTTTGGTTATAGCTACTATCAAAGCAGATTTATGACTAAACGAATCAAGAGATACAGTCGGAGGCAGATACCGGCAGATATTTGGTTTGTGCCTTGGCACATCAAAAGTATCAATTTGATATACTTTTTTAATTTCTTGGCGCTCTACAGTCGTACCAATGCTGCCGGTTGAACCTAATAAACGTTTATAGAAACCAAAAAATACTGAGTGGGCCAATTCAGCATGGATCGATAAGGTTTTTTGAGGTGGCAGATGCTCTTTGATTTCAACAAATTCGTGAATACCTTGTGACCAACGCGTACCCGGCATAGGTCGACCATTCACTTTGTCGATGATTTCAATATACTGTTTACTACCTTCTTTGCGTACCACATAATCTGAATTGTCAACTTTATAAAAAGCAATTTCAGCACTTCTTAACAAAGAAGATAAATAAGCGTCAGTTAAAACTTCAAGCTGTGTTACACAATCTTCAAGTTTTGTCATTAGATCGATGGCTTTAGCAGCCACTAACAATTTTTCTCGCAATCTTAATATCGATGGCAAGACAAATAATCCTGAATCCACACAACAAGCCCATAAGGGCTCATAAAGCCAGGTGATATCATCCGTCGCTGCCTCTCCAATTCGAGCAGCACTCTGAGCCATATCAATCAGTAAGTTATCAACCTCATCAATAATGACCGTTTCAAATTGTCGTTCACCTCTTATACCGCGGTCATATATTTTGTCATGTAAATAAGCAAATTCAAAATCACTGATTCGGCCAAATAAAACATCGGCTTTATGTAGCTTTGGATCAAGTATAGTAGAACAGATGACAGAGCTTGTAATTCCAAATAAGTTAAGAAAGGCTTGATACTGTCGTTGATATTCTTCGGCTAAGTACTGGTTAGAGGTAATAACATCAACCGAATCACCCAGACAAGAAATAAAGCTCACAATTATGATATTGATAAGCGATTTGCCTTCACCTGTGCTAATTTGCCCAATCCTACCTCGATAATCTTTTTTTGGGAGCAAAATAGACATGATTGCCAACATTTGCACATCATAAGGCCATTTACGATTATACCGAAATAAAGATAGACGAAGGGTTGCTAATAATTGCAATGCTTCTTCCTGGTCCCAAAAGTGAGGTGTGGCTTTTGCACGAAGCTTTAAGCCAAGATTAATAGCTTGATCTGCTAATTCGTGTAGCGCTAGGGATTCATACTCTAATTGATAAGAGAGTAGCTGAAGATATTTGGTTCGCAGATAGCTCAGTTCCATTGCTGACATTGGATGTGCAACAGACTCAAAATTTTCCATTAATTTACCCAGCTCAACTTCATCAAGTATCGCGGGAGTAGCCTCAAGAGGTGAGCTTCCGGCTTCTTTTAGTATATAACGGATCGGATCAATTTTAAGTTTGTCTTGATCCCAAGCTGTAAAATTAGCAGTGTATAAAGCCGTAAACCGCTTGAACAATCGTTCAATAGTAGTCGCCGATGATCCTGACTGTATCGCAATCGCCAAGACTTTGGCTTTCAGCTGATCAAGGTGTTCTATTCTGAAAAAGAAATCCTGCCAAGTCATACCGAGTTCTAGTAGTTCTAATTCATCGCGAATATCCACCAATAGATTTAAATCATTCAATAACTGCAGCTTAATATCACTAGCCAGAGTATCGATGCGTAGCGCTAAACAACGATCTAAGTAGTCACTTTGAATAAAACAGGAGATAGATTCTTCTGGAGGTAGACTTAGATAAGCGATATGCGGTGTTACCCAGTCAGCAAAGCTCTTCCATTTTTGAATAATCGCATGCCAGCTTGTTGCTGTAATCGCCGCTGTGATTCGAATGGGAGAAAAGTATGCTTCTGCCCATGCTAGCAACTTTGGGTGAATTTCACTGTGAGCCTTGAGACGGAGTAAGCATTCACTTATAGATTCAGCTTGCTCCCCTTTGTTTCCTGCAGCATTAAAACTGGAAAAAATTTCATCCCAAATCATACGAGCGCAGCTCCTACCGTTTCTGATGTAGCAGCTTCCCTAATGCTTTCTCCAAAACCTAAAGCTGCTAACACTGCGCTATTGTTATTGGCGTATGCTTCAACGCTTTTACCCATAGGGGTGACTTTACGAGAATCGGCCCCTAAGCGCAATAACATCGTTACGGCGCCGACATGCCCATTTTTGCATGCGAGCATTAGCGGTGTTTCGCCTGCATGATTTTTGCAATCTACACTAACGCCGAAGCTAACCAGAATCGGAATCACACCAACGTGCCCTCTTTCAGCGGCATGAGCGAGGGGTGAATATCCAAACACATCTTCTGCAAGAGCATCACAACCAAAATGCAACATAATTTCAGCACATTGAGTTGCTCCATATATGGCTGCGTAATGTAAGCCATTGCGTCTCTCTGAAGGGTGAA
>JAGVKT010000003.1 GCA_020050355.1 Gammaproteobacteria bacterium
CGTAAATTAAGTCTCCAGCTCATCCATCGTTATTCAACAACATCATATACAAAGGAAGGGGAGAATGTCTTACCATTTTCTCCGGACAGTAGTGTAGCTTGCTACGCCCGGTAACTGTAGGACTTTGAAATTCATAGGCAATGATGATTTTTTTATTAAGCAGGCCTTGCTGCTTCATGTTAATGCCTTTGCCATGCCGGGCGTAGCAAGACTACGCCCCTACGGCATGGCCTTTATGCCACGGGAGCAAACAGTGAAAACTTAACACCAAGTAAAATCTTCGCATTTTGAATCACGTTTGGTATATAATAAAACTTAAATCGAATAGGAATAGAGAAATTTTTTAATTATTCTTGATTATTAAAGTAGCGCAGATAAAACTTGGAGGCACGATGCTAACCACAGTTCTACTTTCTCGAATACAGTTTGCATTTACCATAAGCATGCATATTTTATTTCCAGCCTTTAGCATAGGGCTTGCGACTTTTTTGCTCATCATGGAAAGTATGTGGTTGGCGACCAAAAAAGTAATTTATTTAAATATTTGTAAATTTTGGATGAAAATATTTGCCCTAACTTTTGGGATGGGCGTAGTTTCGGGCATCGTCATGGAGTTTCAATTGGGCACTAATTGGTCGCTAATGACCAAAAGCGTTGGAGATGTACTGGGAGCCTTGTTTACTTATGAAGTATTAACTGCTTTTTTTATTGAAGCGGGATTTTTAGGCGTGATGATTTTTGGTTGGAATCGCGTTGGACCAAAATTGCACTATTTTGCTACCGCTCTAGTAACCTTAGGCGTAACCTTATCTGCTTTTTGGATTTTAGCTGCAAATTCGTGGATGCAAACTCCGGCAGGAGTGACTTTCAACGCCGGGCATTTTGGCGTAACAAGTTGGATGCAGTTAATTTTTAACCCCTCAACCTTGCCACGTTTTGTGCATATGTTGTTAGCGGCATATACCAGCACTTTATTTGCAATTGTAGGAATAAGCGCGTTTTATTTAGCACACAAGCGTCATTTGGAGCTGGCACAGATTTGTTTTTCTTTTGCGCTTTGGGCTTTGTTAATTTTAACACCACTGCAAATTATGGTGGGTGATACGGTAGGTTTAATCATTCATCAATATCAACCTATGAAAACTGCGGCCATGGAAGCCGTTTGGCATACGCAAGCGGGTGCACCGTTTATTATCTTTGCTTGGCCAGATATGGGCAGCGCTACTAATTTATATACGATTAGTATTCCTCATTTAGCAAGCGTATTTAATACCCATGAATGGAATGGCACGCTACAAGGTTTAACGAGCGTTGTGCCCGGAGATCGGCCTTATGTCCCATTTGCGTTTTTTGGCTTTCGTTTGATGGTAGGCCTAGGTTTATTAATGTTGTTAATAGCTTTTTTAGGTTTAATTTTAAGAATACGCGCACGTTTATTTACCACCTCTTGGTTTTTGCGGGCATGTCAATATTGTACCCCTATAGGCTTTATTGCTTTGTGGGCTGGGTGGATTACTGCAGAAACAGGTCGACAACCTTGGGTTGTTTATAATTATTTACGCACGGCTGATGTCGCATCACCGATTTCCGCAGGGCAGGTGTGGACTTCATTATCATTAATTATCATCGTCTATGGATTAATTTTTGGAGTATTTTATTTTCGTTATTTAAAAAGAATTTTACAGCACGGTCCGGATGATTTAAAAGAAAGCGAAATGCCTTTTTCATATATGCATACACAAGTTCCTGTGAGCGATAACAAGGAGGACACATGACATTTTTACCCGTCATTTGGGCAGGAATTATTGCCTTTTGTATTTTTATGTACGTAGTGTTAGATGGCTTTACGCTAGGAACTGGCATTTTAATGCCTTGGCTTAATAATCATGAGCGTGATCAAGCGATCAGCATGATTTTGCCTAATTGGGATGGAAATCAAACTTGGTTGGTATTGGGAGGTGCTTCGCTATATGGCGCGTTTCCGGAAGCGTTTTCGATTATTATGCCGCTATTGTATTTGCCCCTATTGCTCATGGTTTTGGCGTTATTATTTCGTGGTGTCGCTTTTGAATTCCGTTTAAAAAGCGTTAAAGGTAGAGCAGGCTGGGATTGGTGTTTTATCGTGGGTTCAGTCTTGGCAACTTTTGTGCAAGGCATTGTATTGGGAACATTTGTGCAGGGATTTAATTATAGCAATACCGAAAACTTACCCCTCTTTGCATGGCTTTCACCGTATAGCTTATTTACAGGGGGTGCATTAGTTTTTGGTTATGCCTTATTAGGAGCAACCCGACTTATTTTAAAAACGGCCAGCACCATCGATCTTAAAATGCGTCGCATAGCAAAATATCTGGCATTGATAATTATTGTGCTTGCTTTGCTTGTGAGTCTATGGACACCTTTTATTGATAGCAGTATTTTCATTAATTGGTTTCGTCCGGATCGGCTATGGTTATTGATCCTCATGCCTTCGCTTACTTTTATCTCTTGGTTATGGTTATTTTTTTCTTTAAAAACAGGTAAAGAACGCACGCCTTTTTGGGCCAGTATTGTTATTTTTTGTTGTTGCTATGTGGGTTTTGCCGTCGGAATTTGGCCGAATATTGTGCCTTATCACCTGAGCATTTGGGCTGCAGCATCCCCGCCAGGTTCTTTAATGTTTATGCTGGTAGGTGCAGTGATTATGATTCCCGTATTGCTTATTTACACTGGTTATTCTTATCGTATTTTTGGTGGAAAAGTTCGTGAGCTTATTCATTATTAAAATTAAAGAAAAATTACATAGGCCTGCGCATTCAAAGCGCGAGCGTTGGTTTTGGTTTATAGGTCTTTATAGTTTATCAGTATTAGCAATGATCCTGGTGAGTTCTTTATTACATCTTGGTGTTGCGCTGCTGACATGGATTTCATAAAAAGGCTATTTTCTATTGTCAAAAAAATGCATCAAACGTACTCCAAATAAATTAATACCAAGTCCACTGATGATCAGTGCGGCAGCCCCGAGTTTCCATGCTTGTAAAGGCTCATGAAATACCAACACCGATCCTAAAATACCAAAGCAAGGAACGGATAAAGCAAAGGGTGCAACCGTCGCAGCGCGGTGCTGGCTCAATAACCAACTCCAAACCGAAAAACCAAACAGGGTCGCAGCATAAGCCATGTAAATTACGGAAGCCCAGCTAATAAGCGCAGCATGGCGCAAATGTTTAAACGCTCCCGGTCCTTCAAAGATTAAAGATAAGATCAGTAAAATTGGCCAAGCAAAAAAGCTACTCCAGATGACTAAGCTCAGCATATTTATTTTGCCAGCTTTCTTTGAGATAAGATTTGCAAAACTCCAACAAATGCTGGCCGCAATAATAGCAACTAAGCCCAGACTGGTCATCCCGCCTTCAGTGTGTTTGCCTACTACAGCAAGGCCAGAGAATGCGACGATGAGCCCCAAAATATGCCAGAAGCTTAAGTGTTCTTTAAAAAAGAACGCTGCAAATAACATTGTAAAAAAAACTTGTAATTGAATTAATAAAGAAGCTAAGCCTGGAGTGATACCCGCATCGATACTAAAAAAGCTTAAATAAAACATCAACACAAACATAAGTAAACTATAACCCAAAATAATTTTCCACGAAGCTCGAGGCTTCGGAACAAAAAAAATAGCCGGAACAGAACTAAAAAAGAAGCGCAAAGCACACAACAGCAAGGGAGGTATGTCTTCTAAACCAATTTTAATAGCAGCAAAGCTAAATCCAAAAACAGCCATAACTAAAAGCGCTAGAAGAATGCGACTAAAAGGCATAGAGATCCTTATTTAAAATAGCCATTGTACTTCAGAATGTGGACTTCCTTCACAAGCGTCATCGTCCCTCGACGTTATCCTGTGGGCCTGAAGCGCCAGCACTACTGTCCGGAGAAAATGGTAAGACATTCTCCCCATCCTTTGTATATGATGTTGTTGAATAACGATGGAGGCGCAGGAATGACATCGAGAGGGTTCGCATCTTTAAGTGGAATGGGTATATAAGCTATTGCATAAATAATAGACTATGCTAAAATGATCAAAAAATGGACTTCATGAATTAAATGGATATACGCGCTGCTAAATTATTACTCGCTTTAGCCCCTGGAGTAGGCCCGATAAAATTCAAAGAAATTCTTCATGCTGATCCTGATTGTACTTGGCAAAATCAGTCGCGCTTAATTAATCAATTACCCATTCATGAATCGGCAAAAATATTTTTAAAAACCCCCGAATCCGATCGCATTAAAAAAATCCTAGATTGGGCTGAGGTTCCAGGCCAAGAGCTGCTTTGTCTTGATGACCAAAATTATCCAGAATTATTAATGCAAATTCATGACCCACCGCCTTTTTTGTACGTGCAAGGCCAGCGCGACAATTTACAAGAACCTCAGCTGAGTATCGTCGGTTGCCGTAACATGACACCTTATGGGCAAACATTGGCATTACGCTTTGCAAAAGAATTGGCAGCCCTAGGCCTAACCATCACCAGCGGTTTAGCCTTGGGCGTAGACGGCATGGCACATCAGGGTGCACTTCAAGCACAAGGAAAAACCATTGCGGTTTTAGGTACCGGTTTAAATATGATTTATCCGCAAGTGCATCATGCGTTAGCACAAGATATTTTAGCGCGAGGAGGGACTTTAGTTTCAGAATTTCCACCTGATGTTGGCATTAAACGTGAGCATTTCCCGCAACGTAATCGCATTATTAGCGGTTTATCCTTAGGAATTTTAGTTATCGAGGCTACCAAAAAAAGTGGTTCACTCATTACCGCAAAATATGCGCTGGAACAAAATCGCCCTGTATTTGCTGTTCCTGGATCAGTCAATAGCAGCCAAAGCCAAGGTTGTCATGAGTTATTGCGTACAGGGGCCATTCTAGTTGAGCGCGCGCAAGATATTTTGCAGGAGCTATATCAGCCGCTAACCCAATGGTTAGCAAGGGCCAAGGTCGATAAAGATAACAAAAAAACAACTGCTGTAAATAAAAATACACTAGATTTATTAAATGATTTAAGTTTTAATACGCCCACATCCCTGAATTCTTAAGGCTTTACAAAAGAAGCTATTAGCATTAGAGTTGGCAGGGTAAAGGTTAATGCAGCTTGAACATAACAACAGGATAGCAATGAAAAATTTACTTATCGTAGAGTCTCCTGCTAAGAGCAAAACCATTACCAAATATCTGGGTAAAGATTTTACCGTCTTGGCTTCTTACGGCCATGTACGTGATTTGCCGCCCAAACAAGGCGCAGTAAAACCTGAAAATCATTTTGCGATGACCTATGAATTGATTGCCAAAAATGCCAAGCATGTGAACGATATTGTAGCTGCCGTAAAAAAAGCAGATGCACTCTATCTCGCAACCGACCCGGATCGTGAGGGCGAAGCCATCTCTTGGCATCTTTATGAAATCTTAAAGGCCAAAAAATTATTAAAAGATAAACCCGTGCATCGCGTGGTGTTTCATGAAATCACCAAATCTGCAATCACTGATGCAATGACACATCCACGGGAAATTTCTATGGACTTAGTAAATGCCCAACAAGCACGCCGGGCATTAGATTATTTGGTAGGTTTTAATTTATCACCACTACTCTGGAAAAAAGTAGCACGAGGTTTATCCGCCGGGCGCGTACAGAGTCCAGCACTGCGCTTAATTGTAGAGCGTGAAATCGAAATCGAAAAATTTATTACGCAAGAATATTGGAGCATTACGGCAGAGCTTGCACATGCTAAAGGCGATTTCAAGGCAAAGCTTAATCAATATCAAGGCAAGGCGCTAAAGCAATTTGATATTAATAATGAGCAAAGCGCGCAAGCTGCGGTAAAAGTCTTGATAGATGCTGCACACGGGCAACTTAAGGTTTTAGATATTGAGAAAAAGCAAAAACAACGCCAACCCGCTGCACCTTTTATTACTTCAACTTTACAACAAGAGGCCGTAAAAAAATTAGGTTTTACCAGCAAAAAAACCATGATGATTGCGCAAAACTTATATGAGGGTGTTGAGGTCGCTGATGAGACCGTAGGGTTAATTAGTTACATGCGTACTGATTCTATCATTCTCTCTAATGATGCTCTGGCCGAGGCGCGGCAGTTTATCGAGGCAACTTATGGCAAAGGAGTCTTACCAGACGCCCCACGGGTTTTTAAAAGTAAAAGCAAAAATGCACAAGAGGCTCATGAAGCGATTCGGCCCACTTCATTTTATCGTACTCCTGATTCGGTAAAAAAATATTTGAGTATGGATCAGTTCAAGTTATATCAATTGATTTGGCAAAGAGCGATCGCCTCACAAATGGAAGCAGCCCTAATTGATACTGTAGGCATTGATCTTGCTGCAGGTGATCAAGGCATATTTCGAGCAACAGGTTCAACCATCGCCAAGCCTGGATTTTTGACCGTTTATCAAGAAACCCATGAAGATCAAAAAGAAGAAGATCCTGAAGGCTTGCTACCGCCATTAACGGTTGGCGAAATGGTAGACATTAAAGAGATTCTACCCAAGCAACACTTTACCGAGCCGCCGCCACGTTATTCTGAAGCAAGTTTGGTAAAAGCGCTTGAAGAATATGGTATTGGCCGGCCTTCGACCTATGCTTCAATCATTTCAACCTTGCAACAACGTAAATACGCATTGTTAGAAAATAAACGTTTTAAACCCACCGATGTGGGACGTGTCGTGAATAAATTTTTGACAGAATATTTTTCGCAATACGTAGATTATGATTTTACTGCGAAGCTTGAAGACCATTTAGATGATGTTGCTGAAGGTAAAGAAGCCTGGATTCCATTGTTAGAAAAATTCTGGGATACATTCAAGGCAAAAGTAGGCGAAATCGATAGTTCAGTAAAACGAAGCGATGTGACCCAAGAAGCTTTAAATGAACAATGTCCTGAGTGTAGCAAACCCTTGTCAATTCGTTTAAGCCGCAATGGTCGTTTTATTGGTTGTACGGGTTATCCGGAATGTAAATACACCCGTTCGGTCGAGCAAACCGCAGAAGAAGCAAAAGCAGAAGCAGCTGCTGAAGAAAAACTCGATCGCGCTTGCCCAGAATGCGGCCATCCTTTGCAATATCGAAAAGGCCGCTTTGGTAAATTCATTGGCTGCAGCAATTATCCAAAGTGTAAACATATTGAATCACTTACCAATAAAGCCGCCCCTGCAGGAACAGGGATAGAATGTCCCGAATGCCAAAAAGGTGAAATGGTTGCGCGCAAGTCACGTTATGGCAAGTTATTTTATTCGTGTAATCGTTATCCAGATTGCAAATATGCACTTTGGAATGAGCCGGTAAAAGAATCTTGCCCCAGATGCGCTTGGCCTATCATGACCCTCAAAACCACTAAGCGTCGTGGTACAGAAAAGCTCTGTCCTAAACAGGGTTGTGGTTATGCAGAGGTAATCACGCCGCCAGAAAAGTAAACGCATTTTGAAGTACGAATGGTATTGGTATTAGAGGGGATACCAAGAGTATAATAACCCTCCACCCACGCGTACATTAACATTGTGGCTAAACATATACCGAATTATTTTATAAATGAATTATTAAGCCGTATCGATATCGTCGATGTGATTAAAGCGCGCATTCCTATTAAAAAACGCGGCGCTAATTATTTAGGTATTTGTCCGTTTCATCAAGAAAAGAGCCCATCCTTTACCGTAAGCCCAACAAAGCAATTTTATCATTGCTTTGGCTGTGGTGAGCACGGCAATGCTTATGGTTTTCTTATGGCCTATGAGCATTTAAATTTTGTAGAAGCAGTGGAAGAATTAGCCAGAAGCTTAGCTTTAGACGTTCCTTATGAAGGCGCGAATAACACACCTAAAGAAAATTTTGAAGATCTCTATGATTTAATGAACAAGGCACAAGCATTCTTTGAAAAAAATTTACGTACGCACCCTAATAAAGAATTGCCGATTACCTATCTAAAAAATCGTGGCGTTACCGGAAAAAGCGCGCAACGCTTTGGCCTGGGCTTTGCGCCGGACGCTTGGGATCTGATGCTAAAACATTTAAAGAGCTCACAGCTTGATGAAGCAACGCTTTTAAAAACTGGTTTATTTGTGAGTCATGAACAAGGGCGCATCTATGATCGCTTCCGTAGACGTGTAATGTTTCCGATCCACGATGCACGCGGGCGCGTTATTGCTTTTGGCGGTCGGGTGATTGATCAAGGTGAACCTAAATATTTAAATTCACCAGAAACACCAATTTTCCACAAAGGCCGTACCCTTTATGGTTTATATGAAGCCAAGCAGGCATTAAAAAATTTACCTCAAATTTTAATTGTTGAAGGCTACATGGATGTGCTCATGCTGGCACAAGCCGGAATTCATTATGCTGTAGCTACTTTAGGCACGGCAACAACTGAAGAGCATATTCGCCTTTTATTAAAAGAAACCAACGAGCTTATTTTTTGTTTTGATGGAGATCGCGCAGGTCGAGAAGCAGCGTGGCGTGCCCTAAAAATCTGCTTGTCCTTTATGAGTGGCAGTTGCAATATGCGCTTCTTATTTTTGCCAGAGCACGAAGATCCGGATTCTTTAGTGCAGAAAATTGGTAAGGCGCAGTTTGAGCAAAAAATTACGCAAGCGCCGGCCTTAGGAGAATTTTTATTGGCAGAATGTGCCAAAAAATTTGATCTGCGCACCATCGGCGGTAAAAGCCAATATCTTGCAGAACTGACGCCTTATTTTGATAAAATTCCGCAAGGCGCATATCGTTTATTATTAGAAGAATCATTAGCGCGGCGTCTGAGCTTGTTGAGCGAGCAACTAACAGCTTTATGGACCTCTAAAAAATGGCCTACAACTTCGAATAACAAAAAAACCAATAAAACTTTAGATATGATTGAACGTACGATAGCTTTATTATTAAACAGTCCGCAATTAGCACAAAAATTTACTTTACCTCATGTGCCTGAGCATCATGAACTTGCAGCTTTATTAACGAATTTATGGCAATTTTGCTTAGAAACACAACCTGCCCATTTTGGCCTGATTCTAGAAGCGTTTAAAGAAACCAGCTTTCATGAGGCGTTAACTCTTTTGAGTACGCACACGTACACTGAGATGCTTAAAGACCCAGAGGGTGAATTCAGCGATCTATTAATCAAGCTCGAATCTCTGCAGGAAGATGTAAGCTTAGAGCACCTGCTCACTAAATCCCGCCAAGGTGAGTTGGCTGAAGCAGAAAAAATTCAGCTGCGAGCGTTGCTCTTACGGCATAAGAAAATGTAAAAATTGTACACGTCAGTGCTTGACAATAAACAATCAATAGTATATTTTATAATCATATAGTTTAGCTCAAATAAGGTACAATAGGTCAATGGCAGTCGCAGCTCGAAAAATGCAAAATTTTAATTCTTTAAAATACTTTCAAAAGCTCAAAAATGCCGGCGTACCTGAAGCGCAGGCAGAGATATATTTAGAGCTAACAGAAGAAGCCAACCGAAGTGGTTTGGAGCATCTTGCTACCAAAGAAGATTTAACAAATACCAAAGCTGAGTTAAAAGACGAAATAAATCAGTTGAAGATCAGCATTAACAATCTTGATAAAAAACTCAGTACCAGCATTAACGATTTTGATAAAAACTTCAGTGCCAGTGTTAATGATCTTGATAAAAAATTCAGTACCAGTATTAGTGATCTTGATAAAAATGTCAGCGCCAGTATTAATGATCTTGATAAAAACTTCAGTGCCAGCATTAACGATCTTGATAAAAATGTTAGCGCCAGTGTTAATGACCTTGATAAAAAATTCAGTACCAGTATTAGTGATCTTGATAAAAACTTGAGTGCCAGTGTTAATGATCTTGATAAAAAATTCAGCACCAGTATTAGTGATCTTGATAAAAAACTCAGCATCAGTATCAGCGAACTTGATAAAAAAGACAGCGTCAATATGAGTAAGCTTGATAAAAAGATCAATGTCAGTAAGTGGCAAACGATTGGCAGTACCTTCAGCGTATTGATTTTATTGCCACTTGTGCAAGTAGCTTGCAAGCATTTTGGTTGGTGAAAAATAAATCTGTATGTAAAAGCACAGGTTTATAGCGATGCTAAACACAAGCGTTTCGCTGCTGCGAAATCAGTTTTGCCTGTACCTAACTTCGGGATAGCCGGTACTTGAATATATTTATGCGGCTTCATGATATTGGGCAAAGCTGCATGATGAACTGCGATCTTTAGCGCTTCAATATCCATCGGACCGCTATATAACAATACAATCATCTCGCCTTTTTTTAAGTCAGGAACAGCAAGTGCTAAAATTTCAAGCTCAGCGTCTGGTAGCGAAGTCATGATATGTTGTTCTACCGCGCTCAGGCTGATTGTCTCTCCACCAACTTTTGCAAAGCGCGAATAGCGATCAATAATTGTCAAAAATCCTTGGGCATCAAGACTGCCTTTGTCACCAGTTTTATACCAGCGAATGCCTTGAGCGCCAATAATAGCTGCTTGGGTCTTATCAGGGGCTTTTAAATAACCTTTCATGACATTAACGCCACCAACCAAAATTAACCCAGCAGTTCCAGAAGGTAAGTCAATTCCTGTATCAGGATCAACAATGCGAAACATACATCCAGGCAATGCATGACCAACAGAATTAATTTTTTGATGCAGCGCACTAGGTGTATTAGGGTAGTTTACCGAAGCAACAGGGCTTAATTCAGTAGTGCCATAGCCTTCATAAATAATTTTATTAAATTTTTCGGTAAATAAAGTCCGCACTTCAGGCAATAAACGTTCGGCGCCAGCGACAACAATACGTAAATGTTGCAGCATCTCTGGAGTAAGGTTTTTGGCTTTGGCATACAAACGTAAGAAGGTTGAAGTCGCAAACAGCACTGTAGTCTGGTAGGTGTGTGCCAACGTACCAATCATGGAGGTATCAATAGGGTCAGGATGGCTCACGACTGGAATACCTTCTATAAGCGGCAACATCGTACCAATCGTTAATCCAAAAGCATGAAAAATAGGTAAAATAGAAAGCAAAACATCATGCGACTGCGCCGCTAAGATCATACTGGCTTGGCGAATATTGCCAATAATATTACGTTGCGTTAATTCGATGCCTTTAGGTCTCGCTTCACTGCCACTACTAAATAAAATAAAGGCAACAGCAGAAAGCGCCACTGGCGGTACTAAAGTATTTTGTAAGAGCACACGCGGCGCAAACATTGCCCAGAGATAATATTTAAAAGCTTCACGCGCAGTGATGCTCGCTTTAATATCTTCAAGATAAATCACCACTTGCACGGGTTTAAGCAGGTCATCAACCGCAAAGCCCCGCTGCTGAAGTTGAGCGATAAAGCGCTTAGAAGTAATAACAATGCGGAGTCCCGCTTCTTGAATCGCAGTCGCCAGTGCCATTGGATCAGCGGTATAATTTAAATTAACCAAGGTCTTGCCCAAGCTAAGCAGCGTTAGCATTGTAATAACGCCACCAACACTATTAGGTAAACATATTCCAATGTGTTGTTGTTCAGCGATCATCGGTGCGAGCTTGCGTCGAAACAGTAAAACACTGGCAATTAAACGATAATGTGATAATTTAACACCCGTTGAATCTGTCACACTCAGTCGATGCCCAAGTGCTTTAGCTTGCTTGAGCCAAGTTTCTATAAGCGTGGGTAGCTTATCTACATAACGTTCCCATGCGTGAACGCTGAGATATTGTAAAGCCAGAGGTATGTCGGTATCTTGATGTGCTGGATATAAAGAAAGTTGTATTGCTCGAGTACGGAAACGCATAATGTTATGCGCATAGGGAGTAGCGCCAGCAAGATACGCCAAAGCAAGGGGCAGTTGCTGAGCAAATCCTGCTTGATAGACAGCAGCGCTCATCAAAATGATGCCAGGCGTGGCTGGAAGCGCAGTAATAAATTCAATGCGCGCTTGCTGGCATAAACGTCGTATAAGCGGTTCTGAAGGCGCTGAGCCAAAATAATAAAGTGGCAGAGCAGTAAAACGTTTTAACAAAATAGCCATCATAAGATCAGGTGTTTGCGCAAGCACCATCGTTGGGCGCATTAACAGCTTTTCAGAAACTTCAAAGTAAACATGATAGCGTTGGCGCTGTTGATATTGTGCCCATAACCATAAGCTATATTGTGGCCAAACATACAGCGCGCCATAGGCGCCCAAGATTAGAGCAAGAGTAATAATCGAAAGCAGCAGCATAGCATTAAGAATAGTAAGATCTCTAATTCTATTATACTTCGAAATGTGAATTTTAAGGTATGTTGAGGATATTTTTTTTAAAAATGCTTATCTGGGACGAGCGCCAGCACCTGCCCCCGCACCTGCCTCCGCATCCGCTCCCATGCTAGTATCTGCGGAAGTTGCACTTGCAGCTGCCCTCGAAAAAGCAATGGCAGCTTGTTCGCTACGTACCGCTACAGCTGCCGAGATTATTCCGCGATCACGCATACGAAGAGCTCGGCTTTTCAAATTTTTCAAATTTTCCTGCAACGCCTTAGCAATTGTTTCAGTAAAGGCAAGCTTTGAAGGTAGGCTTACTTTACCTGTAATTAAAGTTATTGTTGGAGGGTCAAGTGCAGGAACTGAAATAGCTCGAGGATCACATAATGCACGTGCGCAACTGACAAAGAAAGCATAAGTGTCCCGAAAAAGGTTAAAAAATTCGCGATTGTGCTTGGGATCTAAGACTAGGTTAAAATCTTTATTTTCGGGCCGAGTGAATAACGCATTAAACTGAGAGACAGTGTCAAGAATTGTTTCTGGTAAGCGAGTAGGGTCCCCACCAGGAGCCGTTAATATTTTGAGGTATTCTGGAAGATCAGACACATGGGATGTTAATAAGGCATCCGGGCCAGGTAAAGTAAAAAGAAAAAAGATATTTAATATTTTCTCGCTATATTCAAGTTCAAGTTTTATATGCGCTGGCACCGGACTAAGCCAATATGCTTTAGAGGCTTTAAGCGTGCGATTATAATGCGTAATCCAAAGTGTTTTTAAAAGACGCATTTCATTTAAAACAATAGAATTTATGGGATTAGATGTTGTATCTTCATAGTTAGCGCGAGTAACATAGGTATGGCCATGTTGCGCGATAAATTTTTCTATAGAATTCAAAATTGTTCTCTGAAATGCATTTAAGCCCTTGATTTTTTCTAGAGTCCAGATAGTTTTGAAGCGCTCAAAACGCGTAGCTAAAGATGCCGCTTCATAAGGTTGTAAAAAATAGGCGATCACCTCTTTTTTAAAAGGACTATCATCGAGTCCTTGAATTTCATGGTATAAGCGCCGATAGCTCACACAAAATTGCAACGTATTTTCAAGGTGCACTTTAGGAGTGGCCGCCATACCAGAATGAATTACAGGTCCTAGAACGAAGGGCGCAGTAATTGCTGCACATGCAGAAGTACGAAGGGTTATGTCGAGGCCCCCAGCCACTTCAGCATCAGCATCTTCAATATAGAGAGTAGCTCTTGCACCGGCTCCAGCCACGGGGCCAAGAGCAGCACCTATTGGTCCAGGTGCGGTAATCATAGGGATTTGCAAGATTTTTTCTACAGTAGGAGAGCGGTTGAAAGAAATATTAAGCGCATGCGCAAACTTTAGCAGTAGTATATAAAAACGCTGAGCAAGGTCAAAAAAATCACGATCTTCTAAAGCACATAAAAAGCTTTCTTCATCAAATTCATAGCGTTCGTAATGAAACTTAGTAGTGTCGTAATAGCGGGTTTGAAAGCTTTCTGCTAATACGTCAGAGTTAAATATACTTAAAGCACGCGCTATTGCTTTTTTCACGGCTGTTTGTTCCGTAGAAGGAGTGCAAGTAGTGATAGAGGTCAGTAAGTGTGATAATCGGTCAATAAATAGAGAAATACTACGAGTTTTTAAAGTAGGCGCTGCCGAAAGAAAAGGAATTATGGGCGTTAGGGTCTTGTCAAATTTTTTCGAGTACTCGGTGAATGCAAGAGAAAAAGCAGAAAATTCCGCTCTCATTGGGTCTAAGATCATACTATCTCTAGGGCTGGTACCCGCTCCTGCGGCGCTTGCCATATCCGTTCCTTCGGTTAGTTTTCTGATAATTATCTAAGAAAATCAATAACATATTAAATGCACGATTCTTAATATAATTATATTATATTAATATAGAATTATATTAAATAATAAAATAAATGTCAATCCGCAAGTGGTGAATTCTACTTTAAGCTAAACAGTAGAATTTTAACACTTTGTAAAAAGCACCTCACTTCTATATAATCATGGCCATCCGTACTGTTGAAGAAATTATAGGAAGAAATATGCAGCCTTATTTAAGCATCGTAATTCCCGTTTACAACGAAGAAGCCAGCTTACCTATTTTAGCAGAGCGTTTATTTACAGCACTAAATCATCTAGGCAAGCCTTATGAGGTGTTGTTAATCAATGACGGTAGCCGCGATAACACGAGTAGCGTCTTAAAAAAATTATTTGAGCAACACCAAGAAGTGCTGCGCATTTTTGAATTTAATCGTAATTATGGTCAACACATGGCAATTATGGCCGGCTTTGAGCATGTGCGCGGTGAAGTGATCGTGACCTTAGATGCGGATTTACAAAATTTTCCTGAAGATATTCCGTTACTACTTGATAAAATTAATGAAGGTTATGATGTAGTCGGTGGCATTCGTACAGATCGACAAGACAGTTGGTGGCGCTTGTTTTTTTCACGTTTGCATAATCGTCTGCGTTTAAAATTTACCAAAATCGATATGAAAGATGATGGCTGTATGTTGCGCGCATACAAGCGTGAAATTATTGATCGCATGGTTGCGTGCCAAGAGCATTCAACATTTGTGACTGCTTTAGCGACCAGTTTTGCGAGCAATCCTATCGATGTACATGTGCGTCACGCTGCGCGCGAAGCAGGTAGTTCTAATTATAATTTCATTAAACTCATACGCTATAATTTTGATTTCTTCGCCAATTTTTCGCGGGCGCCTTTAGAGTTTTTTACTTTTACTGGTTTTGTGGTTGCGTTTTTTAGTTTCTTATTATTTATTTATATTATGGTGCAACGCTTGATTCATGGGCCTGATGCCGAGGGCGTATTTACTTTATTTGCCATTCTATATTTTTTAATAGGGATTTTACTAATGGGCTTAGGCATTGTCGGTGAATATATCGGACGCATTTATGAAGAAGTGCGCCGCCGCCCAAGATTCATTATTAAAAATATTCTCGAAAAGAAGCATTTGATCTAAGCTAGTATGGTGCGCATGGCCATGATAACCCGATCTTGGTCATGGGTCTTGAGCGAAGGGTACAACGGCAAACTGACAATACATTCACCTAGCTGCGCCGCATGCGGAAATTGTTGAGTGCTAAAATTATATTTCTGACGATAATAAGAGTATAAAAAAGGCGCTTGGTAATGTAGGCCGGTGCCAATATTGTGTTCTTTCATGGCTTGCATAAATTCATTGCGCGTGAGTTTGGCAATTTCAGGTTTAACCTGCACCGTAAATAAATGCCAAGAATGCTCGTGTGTAAACGTTGGAACTTGAGGTAGTTGTATAGCAGGGCAATCGGCAAAAGCGTCCATATAGCGTTGTGCCAATTGCGTGCGTTGCTGGATGAATTCTTCAAGGCGCGGTAATTGATGAATACCAATGGCCGCTTCAAGATCAAGCATGTTGTATTTAAATCCAGGCCTGATAACATCATATTCTTGTGAACCTGATTTGCTAAAGCGATTCCAGGCGTCGCGATCAATGCCATGAAATCTTAAAACTTTAATTTTTTGTGCAAGCGCCTCATCAAAAGTAATAACGCAGCCACCTTCGCCACTGGTAATATTTTTGTTGGGATGAAAACTAAAAACAATGGTGTCGCCAAAGCTACCTAATTTTTTGCCCTTATAACAAGTGCCAATCGCTTGGGCGGCATCTTCAACAACACGTAAATTATATTTTTTTGCCAAAGCATAAAGAGGATCAAGATCTACAGGCACACCAGTAAAATGCACTGGCACAAGCGCACGTGTTTTTGGGGTAATCGCACGTTCTAATAAATTTACATCAAGATTATAAGTTTTAGGATCAATATCTACAGGAACCACGCGCCCGCCCGCTTGCTCAATCGTATTGTAGGTGGCAATAAAAGTCATGGCGCTGGTAATAACCTCATCTCCAGGTTGTAGGTCTAGAGCCAATAAAGCAACATGTAATCCAGCGGTGGCTGAATTAAGGCAAAGCGCATGCGGCGCGCCCGTATACGCACGTAAAAGTTCTTCAAATTTTTGTACTTTTGGACCTGTAGTCAACCACCCGGATTTTAAAGAAGCAACCACTTCTTGAATTTCAGCGTCAGTAATGCTGGGAAAGGCAAAAGGTAAAAAAGCATCAGCCATAATAAACATTGCTGTTGATAAAAACTAATTATAACAATGCTGCTTCAAGATGCGAAGCTTTAGAACAGGCCAAGGTGTTTGCCGGTAAGTTGTACGAATAAAAGTAGCGCCATACCGCTTAAGACCTGCCATTTAGAACTAGAGATTTCTTGGCGAAGCGCTACTTTTTGTGCAGATATTTTTAATTCAAGATCTTTAATGTCAGTTTTTAATTCATGTTTATAGTAAATTTTTATCTTGTGCAATAAGTATACCATTTTTATTTTTGTTAAGGTAAGTCATATTGCGAGCTGTCAACCCAAAGTAGATCAGTTTGATTTTTATAAATTACGTTCATCATTTATTTTTTAGAATCTTTTTAATTATGTTTTAAATTTTTAACCCATTGACTGGTGATCTATAAATACGCATTCCTTTTTAATTAAGTGCAGCATATCCTGCTGGAGGTACTGGATCACTGCCTTCTATATGAGCTGCCAATGCCGTAGCTACCCTAGGTTGCAAAGAAGAATTGTCTTCTCGAAGATGTTTTACTACACGATGCACATTCGTGATAGCTGAAAGACATAGGGTTATTGTTCTTATAATAAATAAAGGCGGACTGGCTTGACCCTCTGCAATACCCCACCCTACACCCACTGGAATACCTATAACTGACATTGCTATCAAACTTACTAACATGGGTAAAACTAATTCATTCCAACTGCGTAGCATTCCCGCTGATATAATACGATTCGCATCAGGTAATAATCCTATTAAACTTATAAGTAAAAGCATAGTTGCTTGTTGCTTAACAGATTCTCCCTCTCCTTCCGGAATGTACCAATGGAAGACAGAGTCTCTTACACAATATAATACTATCCCCACTAATACGCTGAGAAATGTCCCTGCAAACATAGTTGTATAAAATGTAATATGATTTTTTCTTTGTAAAATATTTGCGAGGCTTAAGTTATCATTAATTTTAGCATCTTTAAGATCTGTAACATCACGTTTAGCAATCAGCATTGCTGCTTGAGCACCTCCCTGAGCAATTAAAGCACACAAATTAATCATAAAAACAGATGTTTGCACAGCAATCAGATTATTACTTGACCATGCACCTATAATTTGAGCAATAATTGCTAAATTACCCCATTCTGTAAGGCGTTGCAAAGATAATTTCCAACCTTTAGAAAAAAAGCTTATACTTTGTAGTTGAAAATCTGGAATATAAAACCTTGAAAGCTCCATTCCTGCATATGCTTTCCGTAGAAACCAAAATTGAAATAATAAAACATTTAACCAACCTGAAATAACTGAACCCAAAGCAACACCCATAGTACCCCAATTTAAAACTACACCTAATGCATAGGATAAGGCAAGTGCAGGTATACGATATGTAATACTCGCTATCAATGGCACCCAAGATAGTTTTTCTTTCTGAAAAACAATTTGTGCATTAGTGATAATGAGCAAATCAGGAAATGCCGCAATCGCAAAATATTTTAAATAAGTTGAAGCTGCAATTGCAACATCACGCTCAACAACTAAAGGCAAAGTTGCTATTGTCAATAAACAAACGGCTGAAGTTAACAATGAAAAAATTACTGTCATTAACCAGCTCGTTTTAATAACCGCGCCTTGTTTGAGCTTAGTATCTTTTAGAACTGCTCCAAATTCAAGACCTGCTGCTAGCAAAAATCCTGAACTTCCACCAATAGCAAATCCTTGAATTGTTGCAATCAAGCTTGAAGCTGCAGCTTCATTCGATCCCATAGAAGTTAAAATCAAACCATTCACAGCATAATGCAGTGCAACAATGACACCTCTGATACCAAAAGATGCTGTAGCAAACACTGCATCTTTTATAGCTTGGCTAGGTTGAAGTGCTAATTCATCAGTTGAGAGCAGTAACATAAATTTTTCCTAGTTTCATTTATTAAAGATCATAAAATTAGACATAACCGCAACACCTATTAATGCTACTACTGAAAGCATAACAAAGCCATACCCAAAAATATGAATTGCTATACCTAATGGAATATTAGCTGTACCTGGTACGTGGGCTAGATGTAGGCCTAAAGCAATTAGCACTGAAGATGCAGCCACTCCAAGGCTAATAGATACTTGGCGACAAGTATTAAAAATAGTATTTACCGTGCCCATTTCTTTTTTATCAAATGCCATTACGCTAATCGTTTGAATGGGTGTGCCGCAAAGCCCACTAAATAGTCCACGAACAAAAAAGAGTATTAAGCCCAACCACCATTTTCCTGTTGTGTTGATAAGCATCAACATAGGACTCAGTATAGCAACTCCTACCAGACCAATAATAATAGGCCGTCTAGGCCCATATTGATTAAACAAACGTACTGAATAACGACTTACCATCATTGCACTTACTGCTTGCATTCCCATCATTAATCCCGCCATGGTTGCAGTAAAACCAATTCCTGCTTGTAAAAAGAGCCCAACCAAAAAGATTGCTCCCATGTGACAAAATTGAAAGCATAGCTGTACTAAATTTGCTTGAATAAATAATTTATTACGAAAAAAAGTTAAATCAATAAGAGGATGTTTTTGGTGAGTTTCAATCCAAATAAATAAAGCAAGTAATGGAATTAAGATTAAAAACCCTGCCACAACTGGACTCGTAAATCCGTACTTGGCAAGTGCTGACAGACTATAAAAAATATCCGTTAAAATAATCACCGCTAGAATAAAACCTTTAAAATCCAAAGGATAGCGAATGTGATGAGGCTCCTCTCGCAAAAAAATCAGTGATATCACTGCAAATACCAAACAAATAGGTCCTGAAAATACAAACACAAAACGCCAACTTGAAAATAGATCTAAAAGAACTCCTCCCAAAAATGGAGCTATTGCAGGTGCAACGAGTGCGGGTAAAAACGTAAAACTTGTAATACTTGCATATTCTGATTTGTCATACACCCTATAAATCATGGTCATGCCAACAGGCATCATCATACCTCCGCCAAGACCTTGAATAAAGCGTAACAAAATTAACTGATTTAAGCTGTCAGCAAAAGCACAAAAAGTTGAGCCTAGACCGAAGAGAATCATGGCAATAATGTAGATATGTTTAAAACCAAATCGCTCTGCAAGCCAGGTACTAATTGGAATAGAAATTGCTAAAGCTAATAGAAAAGCAAGACTAATCCAATCTGTTGCAACGATTGAAACATCAAAATAACGTGCGACAGTCGGCAAAGCTACATTGACGACTGTAAGATCTAATCGATCTAAAAACAAAACTACTGCATAAATAACTGCAATCAAATATTTATAGTGTTGCTGGTTTTTCAAAATAAAATCATCCTTATTGTTCCTAACTTAATATGCCTAGGTTGTTTTTGATCAGTATGCATTGTGATTTACTTGATTGTATTTCATAGGGCCCATTTTCACCAACCAAAGCTCTAAAATCATCACTGACCAAAGCAAATTAGCCGTATCATTATTAGGATTTTTGAACTGTTCTTTCATCAAAGTTTGAATTATTTTATAATTGAAGAATCCTCGATTACGAAAAGCTTGACTACTCAAAGTATCATTTAGAATGTCAAATAATATATGTTGCCTACTTAACATTTCTACGATAGGTAACACAAAAAAATGCTTGGGGCGATTAATTATAGACTCAGGTAATAATGATCTTGCTGCTTGATAAATAACTCTTTTAACTTGGGTCTGATTGAGCTGATACTCTGCTGTTAAAGAATTAGCAAACGAAGTTATTTTTGGTTGACAAAAAGGAACTCTTACTTCAACAGCATTTGCCATACTTAAATGATCAACACGACGAAGAATATAGCTTGGAAAGCGTTCTTCTTGATCGAATTCAAGGAGTGCTTTGAGGCGACCCTCTTTAGTAGTTCTCTGTTGAATATGTATAATTGCATCTTGCAATATTTTTTTTTGTGCTTGCAAAATTCCTTTATATTCTTCTGAATATGACATATTACGCATACTTTGAGTAGTAGCACACATC
>JAGVKT010000078.1 GCA_020050355.1 Gammaproteobacteria bacterium
GCATGATCTTGACCTGAGGCGGGCTGGATCCTGATGTTTTTCTGCGAAAAAATCAGGATGACGGCAGTGGGAGAGAGCGAAAAAATCAGGATGACGGCAATGGGGAGGATGACGGCAGCGAGAGAGAGCGAAAAAATCAGGATGACGGTTAAGAGAGGTATATATTATTTTGCTGTGCGTCGTTGTCGTTGTTTATCGAGTAATTGTGCGAATAAATTTTTTAGATGTTGACTGACGGCGCTTTTCTCGCCAAGCAATTCTAAAACTTCAGCAACAGATTCAATCGTTGATAAACATTCTCTTCGCGGTTCTTTGCGTAGTTCTTTATATAAAGATTTGTGTCGTGGCGTTAAGATGATTCGGTTTAATTTTAATAACCAGGCGTTGCGCCACCATAGCGCTTTGGCCTGACTCCAGGTGCCGTCTAAGACAACGATGCCTTCGAGTTGTTCGGGCGCAGGGATGGGTGCGCCTTTTTTTGAAACGAATTGTAAGGGTTGTTTTTCAATATTTTCGCCTTTTACGCCGCTGCCTAAATATAATACGGCCCAGCGATTGGGTGTTGCTGATTTTTTTTCTAGTATGGCGTTTAAATTACGCCATGATAAACCAATTTTTAAAGTAGAATTAGGGAGCGCTAAGTGGGTTAATAATGCACTGCCTATTTCATGATCAGGCTCTTGTGGGTGTTGCAGAATTAATACATGTAGGCGTGTGCTTTGTGGTTGTATGTGTGTGCATATGCACAGTTCGTTTGGTTTTTGACATTGGGGGCAATGCATGTTGAGTACTGCTATTGGAAGAATGCCTATTTTACCTGGTATTAATTTTTATGGGTAAGATTATTTTCAAAAAAATTAAGTCTTGGGTAATCCCGTTCCCGCGCCAGCTGTAGCGGTGGTACGTGTACTGGTCATTACGGCTGCAAATGTCGCTTTATCAGAATCGCCTCTTGTTAGTGCACTGTGGCCGCTGGTGTCGTGGTCACTGCTGAGCAAGCTTCTTGCTCTGAGTGGGTTGAGTGTGGTTGATGAGTCTGCTGGGTCATCGGTGCCGATTCTTACACTAGTCCTGGCATGTGAGGTAGGGGTCGATGAGAGTACAGATTTTACAGAGGCTCTGGCGGATCCGCCTGTTCGCTGAGCCCGTAATGCGCCGGTCGTCGCTGTTGGATTCATGAAAACGATCATGGTTTTGGGCCGAGAGCTTGAGGTGCTCAGAGCAGCGGTAATTTTGTCATTAATTTTTTTTGCGGCCTCATAAGATATGAAAGGTGCTGTGCTTGCAGCAACTGCTCTTGGTCCTGCTGATAATATTGGCGCAAGTTGTTCTTGTATTTTTCTAAGTGCGCCTTCGGCTCTAGCAATTACTAGCGTTTGATGGTCTTTGTTGTCTCGGTAATATTTAATGAGTTCATCTAAGGGCTCTACGATTTTTGTAACGTTACTGTCTGCTTTTTCTTCAGTTCGGATGGCGGCGGTTCTGGCAAGGCCCGATGCTTTTTTTGCTTCTGCTGCGATAGCATACGGTAGCATTCTTTCTATCGCAAGGATCTTTAGATACCAAAGATTTGCTGGTGGTATGCTTGCACTGGTTCGATTGCGCCGTTTTTCGATGCTATCGTCATCGAGCATACAGGTGATTGCAGCATAAAGGCATTGTAGTTCTGCATTGATCTCTTGTTTTTTTGAATGCTCAGGATCGCTAGGATTAGAAAGATCTATAATTTTTTTGACTTCAAGTAAGCTTTTTAAGAGTCTAATGATTTCTAATTTTTTATCGATAGCAATGCGTGCTTGTTTAAAAGTGTCGTCAATAAACACCATGTCTAATAAGATTCTGCTTAAACGTAAGCGGTAGGTGATAAAATCATAATTTGGTTTTTTACGTTGCATTGAAGATTTTAAACTACCGAGATTAGCAATTACTGTGTCTAAGAGTTTCCATTGATCTTCTGCGCTTATTGATACATCGGCTTTGGCATTGGCGTATAAAAATGCGGTGCTTAAATTTTTGAATTGTTCTAAGCGAGCGAAGGCAGCCTCTGAAATGCTAGATTCATTATACGCTGTTATTTCGCTTAAGGAGCGGCTCATAGCTTCGATGGTATAAGGTGCGCCATGGATGGTAGAGAATTCTTCATGAAGTGCCGCTAGGCTGGCGTCGAGCTCTTTAATTTTGCGTAATTCGGCTTTTTCTTTGCGCGCTGCCCAGGCACCTTTTAAGTATAAGAACAAGATGGTTATTGCGGTTGTGCCAAGAAAACTGGCCACTGCGCTTACAATTTTACCCGGCGTAGTATCAATGAAGTTTGGGGCTGGCAGGCTAGGTGGCGGAGCTACGGTTACTACAGGGACTATAGCGATTGTAGGTGTGGTTTTTGTTTCAGTCGCTGTGGTAACTGTTCCGGTAATTTGGATTTGTCCTGAAGCTCCGGGTCGGAGCTCGACAGGAAGATGTGCTAAGAACCAATTGAGCACACCTTTAGGTGCGGTGAGGCTCCATCTGTTGCCGGTGATGGTAGGGTTGTAGTCTAGATACGATGAGGGTTTAAATGCACCGCCCGCAGATATTTGTAAAGATACGGTGCTGGTATCATTGCCTACATAATTAATTTGAAATACGTTTAAGACATCCGTGCCGCCTGTTAAACTGTCAACGTTGATTGAAGCAACGCTGTTTATTTCGCTGGCTTGTAATGTGCTTGCGATCGTGAAGGGGGCTTCTACAGTTACTGCAGTGCTGGTTCCGTCTTCTGTTCTTTGGGTGGTGGTTAATTCAATAATGTAATTTCCAGGAACCATGGTTTCGGGTACAGATCCTAGTGCTGTCTCGGCGTCTCCTGAGTTTGCGGTGCGTAATTGCCAGGAGTTTGTGGTGTCAGTGCTGCTCGCAAATACTGTGGTTTTTGCGGAGTTAACGATTCTTGCACTGTACGTTATTTGGTCGCGATTAGGGTTGATGACTGCTGGGAAGGTGACTGCAAAATTTTGTGTAGGTGATACGGTGACGCTGCTTGGATTATTACCTGCGCGAATGGGAATAAAAATTTTCTGGGTATTGATGGTAAAGGAGGTAGGTAGTGATTGGCTATTGCCTACGCCATCGTTCACTACTCTTAAGTTGAGCTCCACAGGTCCGAAAGTGTTGGTCGTGGGTATAAAACGTAATACGTTGGGTGCTTGAATTGCGCTTAGTGTTCCTCGTAATGTAGGTATGCCATCTTCGCCCGTGGTGAGCGTCACTCCTGTTGCATCTGGATTTAAGACAAAGCTGCCTTTGGTTTTATCGGTCAAGGAAACCTGCACTACTGCGGGATTTGTGCTTGGACTCGTTAAGGTAGGTAAGGTGATATGGCAATAAGCTGCATTTTCAAGGCAGGGTTGGCTTGTGGCAGGAGGTGTGACGGTTAAGCTTGAGAATACGTTGAGCGTTAGCGTGGTGGGTGGGCTGCTTAATCCCAATTCATCTTTTGCTATAAAAGTTACTACAGCGCTATTCTCACCGGCTGGAGTCCAGACAAAAGTATCTTTACCTGCTCTTTTTTCAATGCGCATATTGCCTGTGAAGCCTGTGCTTGTGATCGTCAAATCGCTGCTGCCATCAGGATCGGTAAAGACTTCGGAGAGATCTACGGCAATTTCTACGCCATTTCTTGCTAGATCTCTTGGCGCAGGCGGTGTGGCCACGACAGGTGCGCGATTGGGTATGGTGATGGTGCTTGAGGGTAACGATAAGCGGGTGCTGGGGTTGGTAGTGTCATAAGCTTCTAACTGGATTGTGTAGATGCCTTGTGTTCTTGAGCCTGACGCAGGATTGGGCGTGAATTTGCCAGTACTGGGGTTAAAATTCATCCATTCGGGTATGCTGGCGAGTTCAGTGCCATTAAAATAAATTTTTGCAGCGAAGTTAAGTGGCAAATTGTGGGGATTGTTGATCAAGCCCTCAGGGATGGAAACTGTCGGATTGCTTTGACCAATGAAGGCGGTGGCGTTAGCCATAGCAATGCCTGGATTAAGTTCTAGCACTGTCACTGGTGCGATTGATAGTGCATAAGTTGTGCTTGAATCTACAGGTTGTGCGCCATTGTTGCCCGTGACTGTGATGGTACAACTGCCGCGAGCATAAAGGTCGGGGGTTATAGCTGCGCTAAGTTGGTTGTGTTGGCTTGTTGTTGCAGTGACCGTTACGCTGGTGGTGCCATTGCCAGAAATGCTTACGCCTGGAGTTGCTGTTAAAAACAGTTTTGCATTTGAGCTGTAAGTGAGCGAATATCTTCCAGTAAAAGTGCTGGATACTGTTGGTAAGGTAAATGTTTGACGCATGTTTGCGCCTGTGTTTTCGGTGACTGCAGTTAAGCTGGTGGGTGCGGGTGGGATAAAACTGATGCTGGGTTGTACTGTGGTTGTTAACGTTTGTGCTGAGCTTATGCCACCAAGGTGGTCACGAGCAACTAATTGTGTATATACGGTGCTGGGGTCGCCTGCTTGTGGTGTCCAAAATAATGTGGTTCCGTTAACGCGCATATTGCCTGTAGGATTTAAAATACTGATGGTTACGGGATCTCCATCTGCGTCAATCAGCGCTGAAAGATCGGCGGTCATTTCTTCGCCATATTTAGGCGGCGCGTTTGGCGTGATTTGACTGGTTGCTGTAGGTGTGCGATTGGGTATAACAATCAAGCTTGAGGGCAGTGCGATTGCAGTAGTAGTATTTGTGCTATCAAAAGCTTTTAAATAAAGCGTGTAAATGCCTTGTGCTCCCGATCCTGTAGGAGGTGCAGGCGTGCACCGACCCGTGCTTGGATCAAAAGCTAGCCAACTTGGAGTAGCCGCAAGCGTTGTGCCATTAAGTTCAATTCTATCGATCGCAAAATTAAGCACCAGGTTGTGAGGGTTGTTAATGAGTTCACTTGGAACAGTGAGTGTCGAGCTTTGACCGATAAAGGCGGTGGTGCTGCTCATCGCAACGCCTGGATTAACTTCGAGCACGGTCGCTGGTGTTATCGGTACAGGATAAGCCAAGCTTGAATCTACAGGCTGCGCGCCATTGTTGCCCGTTACGGTTAATTGGAAATCGCGTTTATATTTGCTTGGTACCACTACGGCCGAGAGCTGATTAAATCGCGCCACGGAAGCGCTGATGGTGACTGTAGCAGTGCCGTTTCCAGTAATACTCACTCCTGGAAGAGGTGCAAAAAAGAGTTTTGCGCCTGGATCACTCGCGCTATAAACCAGTGGGAAGGTGCCGTTAAAAGTGCTAGAAATTATAGGTAGCGTTAGGCGTTGTGGTGTATTTGCGCCAGTATTTTCAGCGAGTGCAGTTACGCTGCTTGGTAGCGTAATTTCTATACTGGGTCGGGTGTTGATGGTTAAAGTTTGTGGTGCGCTACTGAGTCTTGAAGGATCGGTAGCTTGGACTTCGACATAGATGGTGTCTGGGTCGGTTCGTTGTGGGGTCCAAACGAGCACGCCATTGATCACAGTCATATCGCCTCTTTGGCCGGAGACTACGCTGATTTGCATAGGATCGCCATCTGGATCGATAAATTTGCGCAGATCGGTAAGATGCGGCTCGCCATAGCGCGCGATGGCAGGCGTAATTTGTCCGCTAGCTATAGGTGCGCGGTCCGGAACGCTCAATACTACAGGCCCTGTCTGAAAAGAAGAATTATAAAGTGTCCCATTCACGGTGGCGCTGGTGCTGCCGCGAATATAAATTCTGTGGGGGTTATCGGCGCCGGTGGTGGCATTTGTGGTTTGATTGCCTGATCGTGGTGCAAAAGTCAGAACGCCTGTTGCAGGGTTGCAGCTGATAAAACTTGGCAGCGCAGCGCCGCCTTCTAAAAATGCATCGTAGGTGATGGGGTAGTTGTTGGTGTTTTTGGGTGACGGTGGCGTGTAAGTATCTGTGGTCGTTGCATAGACTGTACGTTCTATGGACGCAGTGCTTGATGTGCCGTTGGTGGGAGGGATAAATATCTCTTCAACCTGGCCTACAACATCAAAGTCTGGCGCGGTGTTGACGCCGTCGCGGATTTTTACATTATAGCCCATTGCGCCTTTGTAGCCCGCAGTAGGTATAAAAAATATACTGGCGTTATTGAGTGCAGCGGGTGTGCCGCTAAAGGTAAAAGTTCGCGTCGCCTCGTTGTAAATAGTGGTCACGCCTGGACTAGTGCAAACGAAAGAGCCCATGGCAGCGTCGAATATTTTGTAATCGATGTTTACGGTACTGCTTATCGTGCTGATGTTTTGGTTTTGCACTTGGCACATGCCGTTTTGGTTGCATATTAAAGGTGCAGTTGTAGGCGTATAAGTTAAGCTTGAATCGATGGTGACTAACACGGTAGCCGGGGTGCTGGGTATTCCCGCCGCATCAATTGCAAAAACGCGAATTTCATAAGTGCCTAATTTGGGGCTGGGCCAGGAAAATTGAAGCGTGCTTGGATTAAAGCTCATGCCCGCCGGCATGCCTGTAGCCGAGAAAGTTCGAATGTCATTGACGCTGCCGGCGTAGTTATCAGGATCAGCGAAAAGATTGCGTGGGTCTAAGGGGTTGGTCCAGTTAAAAGGGAGCGTGAAGTTTAAGTCGACGCCTACTTTGCCGGTTCCGGTGAAGGTGCCTGTGGCGTAGGGTGCGCGGTCTGGGATTTCAAATCTCCAAGGGATAGTAGCATTATTATTAGGATTAGCTGCTTCACGGCCAGTTAATAGTAGCGAATGACTTCCTTGGTCGCCAGAAGAAGTTCTTAATGTTAGTTTTTTAGTGCTAGAATGGAAACTAAATGGTGGTTTGAGGGGTCCTCCCATACCATCGCGCACTATATATTCCATAACCACTCCTTCATAATTATGGAAAGCTGTGGAAGGGACTGGATAATCTGCTTCTAACGGACTTATATTTACGATTGTTGGGTTTGGGGTTTGGTTAGGCTTAATAGGATCGTAGGGATAATTGGTTTGATTAACATATAAAAAAAGTTCGAATGCTCTGCAGCTTGGGCCAATTGGAGATATTGAAACTTTTATAGGACGATTAAAACGTGTTTCTGTTGTGCAGGTAGGAATAACCGTAAATATTGATGTGGTCTCGACAGTGGTGTAGGGAATCGGCAGAGTGATGCTGGATCCAGATGCGCTGCCGTATCGAATTATCCCAGCGCCTTCCGTTTCGATGTTGATAAGGGCCTCTAGTCTTGGGGGAGTTCCATAATCTACACTGGTGATAAGGCTGATATTTTTCCCCTCGGGGTTGCATTTGGTATAGAAAGTATTTTCTGGTGGAAACAGTCCGTAGCTGCCACCGCCTACAGTGCATCCTACAATTTGCAAGTTTCTTGCTTTTGTTGATATTGTTAGGTTTTGGTACCCTGTGTTCCCGCGTAGACGGGGATTGTAAGTGGTTAATTCGAGAGTTTCGCTTTGGGTGCTTAATGAGCTGGAAGTATCTCCGATTAGCGCCGCTTCAAAAGCCAAGATTTTAGTAAGTGTCAGCGCAGCTCTATAAGCATAGGGTCCTACCGCTTCTACGGCTGCCGGAATAAATGAAAAATCGGGCAAATACTCAGTGCCTGTTGCAACGGTCCAGCTTATGCCTTTTTGAATCCAATCCCAGGCCCCGCCCATATGATATGCTCCTAAAAAGTAATCTTCTTAGATCAATTAATCTTGCAAAATTGATCTATATTAATGCTATAAAATAACTATAAACTAGCATTTTATTTATGAATATACAAGAAATATTGAACGGATATCTATGATTAAAATTGTGTGGAATAGATCACTCTTACTTCAAAATGTTTAAGTTTTCACTGTTCGTTCCCGTGGCATAAAGGCCGTGCTGTAGGGGCGTAGCTTGCTACGCCCGGTAACTGCAGGGCTTTGAAGTTCATGAGCGATAATGATTTTTTTATTAAAAAGGCCATACTTCTTAATGTTAATGCTTCTGCCATGCCGGGCGTAGCAAGCTACGCCCCTACAGTACGGCCATCAAAATTATTTGTTAAGATTCCAGTGTTTTGAAGTGCAATGGGTATATTATTCTTTATTATTTTCTTTATCGCGTTGTGCTTTTTCGGCACGCAAGGCTTTTATTTCTTTTTCAACATCGATGATGCTAAAGCATTCTTTAAAATCTTTAGGCAGCTTATCTTCAAATTCAACCCAAAGTTTTAATTTTTCTAATTCATACACATAGCGCCAAGCATTGCGTCGAAGAATGCTTTCAGTGTGTGCTTGTGAGGCTAAAAATTGTTTGTGAATGATCTTGTCGAATTCTGGGCTGAAACCAAAAGCATTAGGCTCAATCACAGTTGCAAGTAATCGGTACAGCACTTCAATATCTAAATTAATGTTATTATCTTTTGCTGAAGTTTTTAGTGCATGCATGAGTTCTTTAGGAATAGTTTGCCGAAATTTTTCTTGTTTTTTTAACTGTTCGGGATTTAAAAAAGCGGCAGAAATTTTGTGGGCATTCCCACGGTTTATTTTTGATTTCATTGTTTACTCCATTCGTGAGAAGTGCAATTTTACTTGCGGTTAAGCGAGGGTGGTTTTTTTAAACTTTATTCATTTTGTGGGGTATACACTAATTTTATGGTTTCAAGTAGCATGACTTTTAAGGTGTTAGAAGTTTCTTCATATTGAAAACTTGCAGCCAAGCGCTTAATCACTTCATCTTGAAAGCTGCGTTTATTGGCTCTGGCAGTTTCATGAAGAAATTCTTTTAAAGCGCTGGGCATGTTGATGTTTAAGCGCGGGTCGCCTTTTTTAATTAATTGTCGCATTTTGTATCTTCCAAGGTTATATATTCCAGTGGCCCAAAGCAGCTATTTGTTTGGTCAAAAGTTGCGGGTCAGCCTGAAATTGTTTGTCGATATGCCCTTTTAACCAAGAGATTTTATCTTGATTAAAGGGTGAATCTTTTAATAAATTTTTGTTGCGTTGATAAGTGGTTAATGTTGATGTCGTGGCGTGCATGGTGCTTTCCTTTGCTAGTTTTATTATTCCTTAAAAGGCACTTCCGTGTGCAAACTCAATCATTCCTGGATATGGCTTTTTAGTGTTTTTTTTATTAAAATTTTGGTCATTAATTTAAGAACTTCATCCATTTTTTTGGCTTGGATGGATTCTTTTTGCGCTAGTTTTTTATAGTCTTCGCGGCTCATTTTCTGCTCCTTAATTTATGTTATTTTGATCAGTAAAGATAAGCATAATGTGCTACAATTTCCTCTTAAATTTACTTAGTAATAAAAATGAACTAAGCGTATTACAGCGCATCTCCATCGTAAAAAAAATATCATTGAAGCGTACGCTTTTTAGGGGTGTAATTCGTGTACGTAAATGTTGCATGTAAATGTAAAATTTCTAGGATTTGTCTTTAATATCAAAGGGATAGCATGGAAAAAACTTTAATTAAATCTGCAGCATTGGTGGAGGCTCCTTTAGAAAAGCCGGTAAAGTCTGATGTTTTGGAGTGGGATAATTACGATAATAATGCGTTTTATGAGACGGTGAAGGCTGAAGGGTTACAGAAACTTGCTGAAGCTGCAGGGCTTGCTGATGGTTGTGATGTGTTGCATTTAAAACCTTATTGGTCTGAGGCTGAATCTATTCTTGAGGTTGGTGGTGGTTATGGGCGTGTGGTTAAAACTTTATTGCAAAATGGGTACTATGGCAGGCTTACAGTTGTTGAGCGATGTCAAAATCTATTTGAATATTTGAAAAAAAAGTTTAATGGTCAAAAAAATGTAGAGCTATTGCAAATTGATGTGCATAAGTTAAGTGAAATTAGTAGTAGTTTCGATTTGATTCTTTTTTTGTGGGGTGCTATCTCAGATTTTACTCCTGAGGAGCAAGCTTCTGTTATTATGGGTCTTAAGGATTTATTGAAGCCTAATGGTCGACTTGTTGTGGATACGTTGGCTTCACATATGATACCTTTAGGCTCGGAAGTGTGTGGTAGACGTTTTTACTCATTGGAAGTGGATAGTTCCGTTATACATGTTCATCTGCCGAGTGATGAAGAGATTAGAAAGTATGCGGATTTTTCTGGATTTTCTAAAATTGAGCGTATAGAGTATGAGACTCTTATTAAACGTACAAGATTTTTATATTTACTAAGTTGAGTTACTTTTTTTGTGGGATAGTCTGATGCAGCCTTTTACGAACGAGCATGTGTCAGGAAAATTATTATATTTCTTCCCATCGACTGTAGTTAACAGCTGAGGATCTTCTTTTGGCATTTCCGCGCTATTACGCATTCCTGCATGTAGGTCAACGCCATTGTGAAAATAATCGTATTTGGTGTAATTAAATAAATTACTTAGCGAAGTTCCCTTAATGTTAAATTTATCCGATTGTAGTTCTTGTTCGCATCTGATTAATAAAGATCTAATTTCATGTAGATCTAGGATTGTGCTGGTTCTTATTCTGGAATTGGGTTTGAACTCCACTGCGTTAGGGAATTGCAGAGAATAATACACGGAAGGTTCATTTTGATTGTAAGGATTGAATAGTGTTGGTTGCATAATGATTGGTGGATAATTTTTAAGATTGTATTCTTCGGAGTAAATTCTTTGAATTTCTTTGAATGGTCCGGCTAGATCATTTTTTGCCGGAGCAAGTCCTGGGAAGGCTGCGACTCCCATATATAATAGATATTTTGCTGTGTCCATAATATAGGCGCTGGGGCGCGCTTCATAATCTTTCAGTATGAGCGAAAATATTAAGTCCCACATAAATTGGTTGCGCCATAGTTCACTTGCACCCCATGCGGAATCATAAAAATAATAGTAAAAAGGTTTCCAATTGCTGTCATTTAAATTTTTGAACCATTCTTGAGAAAAATATAAAATTTCTCCTTCCCAGGGCTCTCTAAAGTTAGGATGTTTAGCTAATTGTCGGAAAATTTCCCAGTGTCCCATTAGTGAACGTGGTGTATCTACAGTTAGGTCATAAATTTTTTTTAAACTCATGTGTTTCTTGGCTTCTGTAATTTTGGGTAGCATGAATACTGAGCGTGCGCCCGAAGTCATATCCCAAATGAAGGCTGGGTGTTCAGTGTTGAAAGGATTTAATATTCGCCATGCTCCAAAAGCTGTTCCTGGTGTGATTATGCCGCTTAGAGGAATAGTTCGATCTTCTAATGGTAAATAGATCTCAAAAGTATTTTTTAAGGCCAGGCTTACTGGATTAGATTTTAGATTGTAGCCCAGGCCTTCGCGAATCTCTGGATCAAGCGAGCTATCGGTAATAGGAACCAGTTGTCCGTTTTTATTGGGTAAATTCAGTACAGCTCTTTCCATCACCATGCTGCCATAAGGGTAGCTTACTTTTGCTAGCCAATATCGATCATCTGGGTCGATTTCATCGATGATTTTGGCGAGTTCTGGATTTACGGCGTGAACTTCATGGCGTATCTCTTTCCAGGTTAATTTTTGTAATTGTGCGGTTGCTTTTCTTGTTTCCTTTCCCATGGTGTTGTTAGTTTTTTGACCTTGTTAGGTAATAATATGCTTATATTATAACTATGTCTAGTCAAAAGAAATCTTGACGTATTTTTATGAAAATTATCAATTAAGCTGATCCTGTGAGTCTTATAAAACTTATTGGCAAGTATTTAGTTTCAGGTAATTTGGGTTGTTAGTATTATAGGATCCAATACATTTGGCTGCAGAAGGTATGTTGGTTCCATTTATCCCCGAAGCCGACAACAAACTAGTAGCACTTAACGTCGCCGAAACCGTCCCCAAAATAGACCCATAAGCAAACAAATTAATAGACCCAGCACTGCTACTAATCGTACCCCCTGTAGATGAGCGGAAGGTTAACGTAGAACTAGAATTATTCGCAGCAACATTAGACAAAATACTATTATTCTCAGCAGTGAGCGTTAATGCCGCGCTGTTAGTGATCGCATTGCTATTCCCACCTGATTGCACGCCGATTTGACTGCTGTTGATATCCAAAGTAGTAGCATCATCATAAAGATTAATGCTATAGCTACTGCTACCTGAATTATTAACGTTGACGATGGAATTTTTCACATATATAACTGTCGTTGATCCTGAAGAGCCTGTTACTGAAATAGCATCGGCGCTGCCTGAAACGGTTTCTTGAATGATGTCGTTTTCTAAATCAACTGTGGCGCCGGCGGTGACTTGTACTACTGCGGTGGTTGCGGATGCAGAGCTATCAGCGCCGCTGATAGCTACGCCTTTAATGGTGTCGTTGCTTTGTAATGTCAGGTGATAGTCGCCCAAAAGCCATTGCGCGTTGGCGACTTTTTCGTTGCCTGAACTTATTAAGGTTGTGTTCGCTGGTAAAGTGACGTTGGCGCTGCACAGGTATTCGTTAGTTCCGCTTGAGGAGTTTGCGGGTGCGAGCACGATGGTGATTGCTTGGCCTCCTGAGATGCTTAGGTTGTTAATGAACTCGCACAAATCTTGAGAAATGCTTGTTGGGCTGACGTAATATACATGATCTGCTATGGCTGCTATGCCCGTATTGGTGAGGACGCCGGTGCCATCAATAGTATCGTTGATCGCTGTGCCCATGCTATTTAAATAAGAAGCAGTGATGATGTCGCCAGGGTTGATCGTTGCAATCGTAGCATAAGCGGAGCAGGCGCTGCCTAAAAGGCTGGCGAGAATAAAGTTGATTTTAAAAAAGTTCTGTTTCATTAAATTTCTCCTATTCATTTTCATTCTTGGGTTTTTTTACCCGGCGGTGCCCGAATCTGCTGTGCAGCCTGAGGCATCGGCGATGCAGGTGGTGGATGAGCTGCTAGAGCTAGAATCGCTACTAGCGCTAGATGAGTGGCAACCATTTATAAAACAAATGCAGAGTGTTGAGAGCATGAACCATGCTGCCAACTTAATTATTATTCTCATGTGTTTTGTTGTTGTCATTTTTTCCTTTATAAAAAATAAAGTGATGCAGTCAAATAGCGTATATAATGGAGAAGCTGATGGTGAGTGTCAATGTTGTTATTTAAAATAATAAATTTATGGTCTTGAAAAAATATTTATTTCGTTTCTAAATTTCCTGCCAGTATGGCTTCTAATTCTTCGATACTGGGCAATGCCGTTTTGATATTTTCGGGAATATTTTCATGAATTCGATATTCTGCAAGGCCAATGGGTTTGGTCATGCCATTGAAAGTGTATACCGCTCGCATTTCAAAATGCGAAGTTAATTTCACTTCTCCCTTGAGGTTTAACTGTCCGGAATAAAAGCAAGATTAAGACGTGCGCGATTGTCGTCATCCTCCCCACTACGTCCACCACTACCGTCCCCACTACCGTTCCCACTACCGTCCCCGCTACCGTCCCCACTGCCGTCATCCTGATTTTTTCGCAGAAAAACATCAGGATCCAGCCCGCATGCGGTCAAGATCATGCGTGAAATAAATAAAACAATCTTTATTTGATTTTATTATGAACAGATGAAATAATAATCTTTTTGTGGATAAATTATGGGCTATGTGTATATCTTGGCAAGCAAAAGAAA
>JAGVKT010000022.1 GCA_020050355.1 Gammaproteobacteria bacterium
ACGCCCGGTGTGGCAGAAGCATTAACATTAAAAAGCAAGGATTTTTTAATAAAAAATCATCATTGCTTATGAGCTTTGAAGCCCCACAGTTACCGGGCGCAGCAAGCTACGCCCCTACAGCATCGCCTTTCTGCTACGGGAACAAACAGTGAAATTTTTACGTTAATTTTTTCGACAATTTCCACTTTTGATTCGCATATATACCTTTTCAACTGAAGATGCAGGTTTCTGACTTTGATTTTTTTTATTTAAGAAACCTTCTTCTCTTCAGAATAGACTTGCTATTCCTCAGTAAGGTATAAAAATCTTCGCATCTTCCAGTACGCTTGGTATAATCTCGCTTCACGCATTAAAGTAAAAGCCCTATGCAAGGCCGTAAAACTCATGGATTTTCTTCGCTGCGCTATAAGGTTATTGCGTTAATTTTTATCGTGGTGATTGCAGTGTTGCTCGCGCGGCTTTTTTATCTGAGCGCCATCGATCGCACTTTTTTATTAGATAAAGGTTTAGCAGAAGCTGATCATCCGCGTATTATTTCTGCTAATCGTGGTATTATTTTTGATCGCAACGGTGTTCCTCTTGCTGTCAGCGCGCCCATTGATAATATTATTTTTGATGCCAAAGTCCTGTCTCAAGATCAAAACACTGAGGATTGGGATGCGCTAGCTACTAGCCCTGTATTAAAAATGAATTTAGATCAAATCAGAAATTTAGTTTTTAGTGATCCTAATAATCGTCACGTAGTAGTCATGAAAAATTTACCACCCTCTTTAGCTGCTCAAGTTGACGACTTAAATATTCCTGGCGTGTATGTCGAACGTAATCATCAAAGCTTTTATCCAGAAGGTGTGGCGATGTCACAATTCGTGGGCTTTACGGATATTAACGATGACGGCCAAGATGGCATAGAACTCGCTTATAATCATTATTTGGCGCCTACTTATGGCAAACAATTAGTCACTGAAAGTGCTTTAGGTCAAACCTACAGCATTAATCGTTTACTTAAAGAAGCTCAAGATGGCCATGATCTTTATCTTAGCATTGATAGTCGTTTGCAATATGTTGCTTATCAAGCCTTGGCCGCACAAGTGCAAAAAACCAATGCGGATTGGGGTGCGGTTGCTATTCTTAATCCACATACGGGTGAAGTTTTAGCAGCAGTGAGTTATCCCAGCTATAACCCAAATGATCTTACTGGCCGCAGCGGCATCGCTTTACAAAACCAGGCGATCACTTCTACAGTCGAACCCGGTTCTACCATGAAGCTGGTGACTGTTTCTGCAGCGCTTGAAAGCGGTCAATATACTCCTAAAACTCTGGTGGATACCAACCCTGGTTTTTATATGCTTGATGGTCATCGCGTGCATGATGACTCCAATTTTGGTTTGATTAATGTCACTGGGGTCATTACTAAATCAAGTAATGTGGGCATCAGCAAAATCGCTTTATCGCTGCCCCGCGCTTTAGAATATAATATGTATGTAAAATATGGTTTTGGTCAAAAACCTTCTGGTGGGAAATTTCCTGGAGAGGCCTCAGGCTTTATTTATCCGCTTAATGTTTTAGGTGACTTTCAATTTGCAACCATGGCTTTTGGTTATTCTATCACTGCTTCAATATTACAAATGGCAAGAGTTTTTTCGGCGATTGCTAATGGCGGAATATTGTTACCTGTTTCTTATGTTAAGCTTGATCATGCACCTGAAGGGCAACGGATTATTTCTGAAAAAGTTTCACATGAATTGATTAGTATTTTGAAAACTGTTGTCAATCCTAACGCCGGCGGCACTGGTATTTTAGCAAATGTTCCTGGCTATGTTGTCGCAGGCAAAACCGGCACCGCGCATTTGGTCAATCCCAGCGGCGGATATTATCCTGATCATTATAATGCACTTTTTGCTGGGATTATTCCGGCAGATCACCCACAACTTGTCATCGTTGTTATTATTAGCAACCCTAAAGCGGCACATTTTTATGGGATGGGGGGTATTGGCGCTGCTCCTGTATTTGCGCAAATCGCTTTAGCAGCCATGCATATTTTAGGCATTCAACCTTCAAACGATCAAATTAATTTAAAACTCTTCCAAAACCAAGAACAATATTACAAGCAACTGATTGAAGCTTAACGCTTTTAAGTTGTTAACGGATGCTCAATGACTGCTGATATAAACAATCTTGCTAAGCATACGCCGATGATGCAGCAATATTTAACTATTAAAACAGACTACCCTCATACGTTACTCTTTTATCGTATGGGCGATTTTTATGAATTATTTTATGACGATGCGCATACTGCTGCCAAACTGCTTGATATTACTTTAACGCATCGAGGCCAGAGCAACGGCGAGCCTATTCCCATGGCTGGTGTTCCTTATCATGCTGCAGAACAATATTTAACAAGACTGATTGAAGCAGGAAACTCTGTTGCTATTTGTGAACAAGTAGGCGAAGTTACGGGCAAGGGCCCAGTTAAACGTGAAGTCATTCGCATTATTACGCCCGGAACGGTTTCTGATGAAAGTTTTTTAAAAGATCGGCAAGATCATTTGTTGTGTTGTATTGTTGCGGCTAAAGATAGTTTTGCCCTCGCTTATGCAGATTTATCCTCGGGGCGCCTAGTCGCTGTACCGTTGAAAGACTTTGAAGCTTTATTGGCAGAATTAGAGCGGCTTAAACCTAAAGAAATTTTATTGGCAGAAGATGATCAACACCTACAAAAGCTAAAACAATTTACTTTTAGCAAACGTCCACAATTTGAATTCACTTATGAAACCAATGAACGCTGGCTGAAAACGCAATTTCAGGTGAGTGATCTAACTGGCTTAGGTTTATCGGGTCAACCCCTGATGGTTGTAGCTTTAGGCGTGATTCTTAATTATCTTAAATTAACCCAAAAAACGGCATTACCGCATTTACAAGCATTACATATTGAAGCCAATGATGCCGCTTTGATTTTGGATGCAAGCACGCGTAAAAATCTAGAGATTGATATTAATTTACAAGGCGGAGTTGAATATACGCTTACGAGCGTCATGGATGCATGTATTACCGCTATGGGCAGTCGTTTGCTTAAACGTTGGCTCCACCGACCTTTACGTGCTCAAAGTCTGATTCAAGCACGGCAACAAGCCGTACAAGAATTATTATCTACCCATATTTACCTAGAACTACGCTCGGCTTTGCGCACTATTGCTGACCTTGAACGCATCGTAATGCGCATCAGCTTGCGTACTGTGCGACCACGAGATTTTGTGCAATTACGTTTTTCGCTCAGTCAGCTGCCGATACTTAAAACTGCTTTAATAACTGCTACAGCTCCTGAACTACAAAAAATTTTCCATGACTTAAATGAGCACCCAGAACTTTTGCAGTTATTAACTGCTGCAATTCAAGAGACACCACCGATGCTCATTCGCGATGGTGATGTGATTCGTTCTGGCTATGATGCTGAGCTCGATGAATTACGTTTATTGAGCGCTAATCTTGATGAATTTTTATTAAACCTAGAAGCGCGAGAACGCACGCGTACTGGACTTAATAATTTAAAAGTCGGCTATAATCGCGTAAGCGGTTTTTTTATAGAAATCTCTAAGGCTCAAGCTGCGCATGCGCCTACAGATTATATTCGTAGGCAAACAATTAAAAATTCTGAGCGTTACATTACCCCAGAATTAAAAGCTTTTGAAGATAAAATTTTGAGCGCTAAAGAACGCTCACTTGCGCGAGAAAAAATGCTTTATGAAGGCTTGATCGATCGCTGTCATGGTTTTATTGGTTCGCTTCAAAGCCTTGCTGGTGCTTTAGCAGCACTTGATGTTTTAGCTAACTTTGCTGAACGCGCTTTTGTTTTACAATTGAACTGCCCAGAACTCAGCCCAACACCTGGAGTTGAAATTCACAAAGGCCGACATCCGGTGGTAGAACAAGTATTACAAGGCCATTTTATTGCCAATGATACTCTTTTGACATCGCAACGACAGCTCTTATTAATCACCGGTCCTAACATGGGTGGCAAATCAACTTACATGCGTCAAACTGCCTTAATTTGTCTCTTGGCTTACACTGGCAGCTTTGTACCTGCTAAAGCTGCCAAGATCGGCCCGCTTGATCGCATCTTTACCCGCATTGGCGCTGCTGATGATCTTGCGAGCGGCCGCTCAACTTTTATGGTGGAGATGAGTGAAACTGCCAATATTCTGCGCTATGCCACCCCTCAAAGCTTAGTACTCATGGACGAAATTGGCCGCGGGACCAGTACCTTTGATGGGCTCTCTCTGGCCTGGGCCACTGCCGAACACTTAGCAACCGTAAATTGCGCTTTCACACTTTTTGCGACACACTACTTTGAACTCACCGAATTACCCAAAGAATACAAAAATATTCATAATGTACATTTGGGCGCATTAGAACATGAGGATAAAATCGTATTCTTACATGAAGTTCGCGAAGGCCCAGCCAATCAGAGTTATGGCTTACAAGTAGCAAGCTTGGCCGGTGTACCTCGTGAAGTGATCGCGCGTGCAAAACTGCATTTACATGCGCTTGAAAATCAACATTTGGTTAGTCAAAAAAATAAAAACAAAAAAGAAAAGATAAATGCTGCAACCCCGCAGGTGGATTTGTTTGCTTAATCGGCCCCGCCCATAACAATTGCGCCTGACCTGTATATTGAGTATCATAAGGCTCTTCGAAATCCACTAGATAGAGGTATATTGTGTTATCTCAGCGTATTACTGCTATTAAGCCTTCGCCTACGCTTTCGGTTTCTGCTAAAGCGATTGAGATGAAAAAGGCAGGTCAGCCGGTGCTGGCGCTTAGTGTGGGTGAGCCTGATTTTCCTACTCCTGCGCATATCGTTGATGCAGCGATCGTGGCGATGCATAATCATCAAACGCGTTATACTGCCGTTGAGGGTACTGCCGAGTTACGCAACGCGATTGTGCAAAAATTTAAAACAGATAATAATCTTGTTTATTCGCCTGAACAAATCACAGTTTCATCTGGTGGTAAGCAAGGTATTTTTAACTTGATGGGCGCACTGCTTAATCCTGGCGATGAAGTATTAATTCCTGCGCCTTACTGGGTTTCTTATCCGGATATGGCTTTGCTCTTTGAGGCGCGTCCAGTTATTATTCCGGGAGATCCAGCACAACGCTTAAAAATTACACCTGAGCTCTTAGAACGATACATTACTAAAAAATCTAAACTACTGATCTTAAATTCACCCTCAAATCCAACGGGCGTTGCTTACACTGCAGCTGAGCTTAAGGCCTTGGCAGAGGTTTTGTTGCGGCATCCACATGTGTATATTTTAACCGACGATATTTATGAAAAAATTTTATGGACTGAGCGCTTTTATAATATTCTCATGGTTTGTCCAGAACTATCTGAACGTACGATCGTGCTTAATGGCGTTTCTAAAGCTTACTCCATGACCGGTTGGCGTATTGGTTATTCTGCTGGACCGGCAGCACTTATTAAAGCGATGACCAAATTGCAATCTCAATCCACATCTAATGCCTGTTCAATTTCGCAAGCTGCGAGTATCGCTGCGCTTACTGGCGATCAAAGTTTTATTGGCATGATGAATGAAACGTTTAAAAAACGGCATGATTATTTTGTTGGTGCTTTAAACCAACTGCCTGGTTTTAAATGTCTGCCCGCTGATGGCGCTTTTTATGCATTTGTGAACGTCAGTGAGGCCATGCATACTCATGGCTTTAAAGATGATTTAAGCTTTAGCACTTGGTTGCTTGAAAAAGGCTTGGTTGCTGGTGTTCCTGGCAGTGCTTTTGGTATGGAAGGTTATCTTCGCTTTTCTTTCGCTTGCTCGATGGAAACGCTCACTGAAGCAATTCATAGGCTGCAACAACTTCTTTCCCAAGGGTCATCAATCCCGTAATCTTCGAAGGCGAGATACAGGAATGGGGCTCGTCAAGAAAGATATAAAGTTAATATTTGAGTTTATTATTAACTCCTAAAAGCACCTTAGAGCCAGGAAAATATGGCCTCATTTACTAGTTGCGGTTGATCATAGAAAGAGAAGTGACCGGCATCAGGAATTTCTTTGTAGCTGCAGTTGGGAATTTTTTTAGCTAATTCTTGCTGCTGTTCTGGTGGCGTGCGATTATCTTTTGAACCTGCAACAACTAGCGTAGGGCAAGTGATTTTTTCAAAATCAGTAATCTCTTTGCCCAAGAGAATATTAAGTTGTAATAAACCTATTTTAGTTCCCATAGCTTTAGCCATGCTTTGATACCAAGCTATAAAATGCGGTGCTGAATGAGGATGTTGGTAGGCTAAACTTATTTCTGCAAGCGCTTTATCATCTCCTTGTGCCAGGCGCGTTTTTAATTGCTCTAGGCTGTTTTTAGTGCTCGCTTTTAGGTGTCCTGAATTCATACTAAGCAGCACTAATTTGCGAATGCGAGCGCCGGCAGTAATTGCGATATAACAACTGAGCATGGCTCCTAAAGAGAAGCCTAGAAGATCAAATTGTTGTGGGGTTTGTGTTAATACGCTTTGCGCCATCTTCTCGATGTTTTTTCCCTGATCTAATGCTAATGGCAAAGTAGTTATATTTTTTGTTTTTGCTATAGCATCGATGCTCTGCCATATGCTTTCATTGCAGAGTAATCCTGGTAGTAATACAAGCGGTGGGTTTTTCATGTTGGTGTCCTGGTTGAGGGGATTATCATTTGCCTTATTTATAAAGAATCGTGGCTTGAAATGCTCTTGGTATAAGAAGTACAAAGATCTAATAATGCTTTGATATGGATCTCAGCAGTTAAACCGTGACGCAACGCAAAATTGGGAGCTACTTTAAAATTATAACGTTGTGCGCTGCGTAATAAACTTGCGAGCGCTTCGGGTGTCATTGTTTCTAAAATTAAACCTTCATCTGCTGTAATTAAATCTTTGGCACCCGTATGTTTTGAAATTAATACTGGCGTACCAGATTCTAAAGACTCTATCACTACTAAACCAAAGGGCTCAAAAAAAGAAGGCAACACTGTTAAATCTACTTCTGGATAGACCGTAGCCAAATCTTTTACGAATCCAAGATATTTTACTTGAGGTAATTTTTCTGCTTCAGCAAAAGGTTTGCCAGCAATCCATAATTCAACTTCATGCTGCGGCAATAATTTTAATGCCTCCAGTAACAAATATCCGCCTTTGCGCTTATGTGCATTCGAAGGGAATAACAGCCGAAAAGCTTGACCTGGCTTACGCTCGCGTGGTGTATATTTAAATTTTTTTGTATCGATCGGCGGATAAAGCATTTTTATTTTATCGCTTGTTAGCTGATAAAAATTTTTTAATTCTGCGGCAATGCTCGGTGAATGCGCTATTACATAACGGGAATTTTTATAGGCACATTTTTCTAAATATAATTCAAAAAAATCTTTAAGGCGCCAACGCTTACGCTGCTTCAGGTATGGCTTATGCGTACCGCCGGTAATAGTGATGTCTTGATAACAGGTACGTGTGGTACTAATGATGATATCGGCGTGCGTTTTTTTAAGTTTTTGAGTTAGCACCCAAGCAAAATAATATTTTTGCAAAAACTCCGGCAAGAAAGCTGCGCGCGCAATATGAAGCTCTACGCCCTCAGGCACTGGTAATTGCGGTTCGGCCTTATTGACCCACAGACTAATTTTATGCCCTGCATTTGTCAAACCATACAATAAAGTTTGTAAATAATTTTCCATTCCGCCACTCAATGCATATTGATGGTGGATTAAAATGATTTTCATTGACCAAACCAGGGCTTGACATGCATCATCACTAATAATGCCACAACCCCAAGCCAGATCAGTGTTAGCGGCAAGAAAACTTTCCAGCCTAAACGCATGATTTGATCATAACGATAGCGTGGAAAAGTTGCGCGAATCCAAAGATAGACAAATAAAAATACACTCATTTTTATAAATAACCATACTGCCCCCGGCATCCATGCTAAAAATTTATTTAGCGCTAAACCCTCAAAAGGTGAGAGCCATCCGCCCATAAAAAAAGTAGCAATCAAAGCCGAGATCAAAATCATATTGGCATATTCAGCTAAGAAAAATAAAGCAAAGCGCATGCCAGAATATTCCACGTGATGGCCGGCGACAATTTCAGATTCACCCTCAACCACATCAAAAGGCGCCCGATTTGTTTCAGCGACACCTGAAATCCAAAAGATGATAAAAAGCGGAAATAATGGAATAAAAAACCAATGCCAAAAGCCTCCTGCTTGCGCCATAATAATATCATTTAAATTAGCGCTGCCTGCTGCCAACACTACGCCAATTAAAGCGAAGCCCATTGCTAATTCATAAGAAACCATCTGCGCCGAAGCGCGTAAAGCGCCATACAAGGCATATTTCGAATTAGAAGCCCAGCCGGCAATGATAATGCCATAAATACCTAGAGAGCTCATGGCAAAAAGATATAAAATTCCGGCATTAATATTTGCTAAAATCATTTGTGGGCCAAAAGGAATCACCGCCCAAGCTGCAAGCGCTGGAATAAAAGTTAAGATCGGCGCTAGGCGATAAAGCCAAGTGTTTGCCTGACTAGGCGTGATCATTTCTTTATACATTAACTTTAAGCCATCTGCGATCGGTTGTAATAAACCAAAAGGTCCAACGCGATTAGGTCCAATGCGATCTTGCATATAGCCAATAACTTTACGTTCGGCAAAAGTTAAATAAGCCACTGCCAACATTAATGGCAAAATGATGGCAATAATTTTTAGCAGAATCCATATTAAAATTGTGAGCATTATTTTTCCTCTTTGCTCAAATTAATACTGGCGAAGGTACCACCCATATCTAAAAACTCGGGGATTTGTGCCAGATAAATCACTGACTCCGGCAAGGGCATTAGCTTTAAGGGTAGCTTCAAAGTTTTATTGTGTTGACTTACTTTAATTTTATCACCTTCACGCCAGCCTTTTTTTTCGGCTAATCCTGGCGCAACCCCAATAAAATTATGGCTCTTGGCCTCTACGCTATTTTGTAAAGGCGCACTCGCGCGTGCCAACATGTCGGTTGCATACATCATCACTGGGCCGAGTCTTTGGAGGCCAGTGAACTGGGTAATTTTTTCGGGTAAACGAATATTGGCTTTAAGTTTTTTGGTATATGTTAAATAAGCTTTTAGTTCATTCAAGACTTCTTCATTGGCAGTATAATCAAAACCAGGCAATGACAGTATATTTGCTAATACGCGTAAAATTTTCCAGGCTGGGCGTGCTTCACCTTTGGGCTTGGCAACCCCGTTCCAAGACTGCATGTTATGTGTGAGATTAATAAAGCTTCCAGCATTCTCCGCATAAGCATTCATGGGTAAAATCACATCAGCATGCTCACGTAGATAATCGGTGATAAAAGGCGTAATTGCGACAACCATTTCTGCTTGCTTCAAGGCCTCATTAACGATTGCGCCGTAGATAGTATCATGATAGGGCTCTGTGTTTAACAATAAATAAATATTAATTGCTGTTTTAGGATCTAATAATTCTTTAATGGTTTTACCGTAGCCCCCTACATCTTTACCTGCTGGGCCTCGATGCGGTAAAGCGCCTGCTAAATAACCGCCAGCAAAATTTGCACCCGGGGTAATGATACCGCCTTGAGCATTGAGCGCTTCTTTTAGCGCAAAAAATAGTCCTGCCAACTCTCCACTTGCAGGATGTCCCATTGCTAACTCTCCGGCAAATACTAGCGGCTTTTGTGCAGCCAATAAAGCTTCGCTTAGCTTTTGAATTTCTGCTTCATGCGCATGTTTACCCACATTCAATCGCTCTAGATGCCCTTGTAAATGCACGCTTAACGGCCGTGCTGCAGTGATTTTTTTAACCAAATCTAATAATGTCTGGGTCATGCCGGTGTAATCAGTAATGATTTCGCTGCTTACATCAAAATTATGCGGTATTGATAATGGATTAATAAAAAATATCTTTGCACCATCGAGCGCTGCTTGACGTAAACGGTGATTGAAAATAGGAGCCTCTTTGCGTGGCAAACTGCCTATCACTAGAATCACATCGGCTTGCGTAATTTCTTCGAGCGTACAATCGATGCATGGTGCCGTCCCAATATCATTTTGATACGAAAAATCGTTCAAGCGCCCTCGAAAATCGATGTTGTGCGAGCCTAAACTACGCATCAACTTTTGTAATAAATAAAATTCTTCTACGGTACTTTGTGCTGAGGCTAAGGCAGCTATTTTTTCTGGCGCTGCTTTTTGTGTTGCTTTAAGTTTTCTTGCAACTGTTTCTAGTGCGGTAACCCAATCTACTTCTGACCATACGCCTTTTGCTGATTTTACCATGGGTTGTGTAGCACGCTCTTTTGTATTTAAAGCATGAACACTATAACGATCTCGATCAGAGAGCCAGACTTCGTTGAGTTCTTCGCACTCTCTTGGCACGGCCCGCAAAATCTCGCCGCGACGTTCATGCACAAACATATTTGAGCCAATGCAATCATGAGGGGCAATGAGCGCATGTTGTCGCAACTCCCACGGCCGTGCTTGATAACGAAAAGGCTTATTGGTCAATGCACCTACCGGACATAAATCTATGGCATTGCCTGATAATTCTGAGCTTACCGCTTGCTCTAAAAAAGTAGCGATTTCTGAATGCTCACCGCGACCAATCATGCCCAACTCACGCATACCCGCAATCTCGGTACCAAAACGTACGCAACGCGTGCACTGAATACAACGGGTTAAATCAGTTTCAATAAAAGGACCGATGTCTTTGTCTGCTACCGAACGTTTACCCTGCTGATAACGTGAAACATCTTTACCATAACCCATGGCCAAGTCTTGTAATTCGCACTCCCCGCCTTGATCACAAATGGGACAATCTAAGGGGTGATTGATTAATAAAAACTCCATGACTGCTTTTTGATAACTTAAGGCCTTGGGTGATTTGGTTTGTACGATCATGCCATCAGCTACCGGTGTTGCGCACGCAGGTAAAGGCTTGCGCGAATTAGCGACCTCGACTAAACACATGCGACAATTAGCAGCTACTGATAGTTTTTTATGGTAGCAAAATCGTGGGATGGTAATATTATTATTATCGGCAGCCTCAATAATCATCGAGCCTTGCGGAACTTCAAATATTTGACCATCGATGGTGACTTTCACTTGCGGCACAGTGCTCACAAAAACTTCCTTTTAAATTTGATGTATTTTACCCGAAGTTGCGCTAATCTAAAAGCAATTCTAATTACATTAAAATAAGTTTTTTTATGAGATTTTTAATAATTCATCCGCGCCACTTTTTACTAACACTACGGATAAATCCTTTTGGCCATGACATTGGCCTGATGGGTATTTTGGCGCTGTTGGATCTTCAACAAATACTACTTTTTTGTAAGGTGTTGCTGCAACTACATGCTCGGGGCGATTGTAGGTAAAAATCGCTAGCGTAGGCAATTCCAAACCAAAACCTATATGCATGACACCGGTATCTCCCGTAATAAGTATTTTCATTGCAGTTAAAACGGCAGCAAGTTTTGCAAGACGCATGACGGGCAAAATTATCAGAGGCAACTCCTTGGGATATAAGGCTTGGAACTGTTCTACTAAATCTGTTTGGCCTGGATTACTGATGATCACTGGCAACAAATTTTGTTCTTCATAAAGCATTTTTGCTAATGCTACATAGCTTGCTACCGGCCAACATTTAATAGGATCGCTGGTTGCTAAATTATAAGCTGCATAGTTTTTGTTAAGCATTAAAAATTCTTGTACTGCCTGAGTAAATTCTTCAGCAATATAGACGCGCGGGCATGGCCAGATATTTTCAGGAACTCCCCCCAAAGGCCTCACCAGCTCGGTGAACTCAACCAACCAATTACTGTAACCACTCATGCTTTTTGCGCGTAAATTATTTACGCGCCTTAATGCTGGAGTTTTGGCAAAGCCCAAACGTTGTGGAATACCGCTTAGCCGCGTGATATTGATTGAGCTACCGCCTAAATAAAAATTAATCAAAAGCTCGTAGTTGTTACTGCGAATTTTTTTGATCAAACGCACAAAGCGCAGCACATCTTTAAAAGTTTTAATTTTACGATTAAAGACCTCTGCCTGACTGATTGCTGGATGATATTTTAATAAATCAAAATTAGCCTGATCGGTCAACGCATGAAACTCCGCGCCTGGATACATAAGCTTTATTTCTCGAAGTACGGGCTCATGCATCAAGGTATCACCAATGCGACTAAATTCTAAAATTAAAATTTTTTTAATGGTTTTTGGCAATTTTACTATACCTTTCTTGTTTCAAGATGCGAAGTGCGATGGGTATAGACACTTAAATGTTTGAAATGTTATAACATAATGCTTGCTTAGGAGCAAAGCTAAAACATTATGAAAATCCTATACACTAACTTTCATACGCACTACAAAGGGGGGCATGCTACTTATATTTTAAATTTGTGGCAAGCCTTGCATCTGCACCACGAGATTTATATTGCTGATCCTAGAACCAGCGGTTTACATGAAGAGGCGAAGCGGCTTTTGCCACAGTATCTGCATGCACAAAATTATCCAAAAAAAATTTTGCAGCTTCCAAAAATTTTTACTGCTGCTTTAGCATTACGCCGCTTTATTCAAGCAAAAAAAATCGCGCTTATTCATACCAACGGCTCACCCGACTTACAATTGGTTCTGTTGGCTTGTCTTGGTTTAAAAAATAAACCTAAGATCGTTTACACTAAACATAACTCACTTCCTATTCATAAAAATTTTTTTTCGAAGCTCAAATTTAACAGTGCTGCCGCAATTATTGTGGTTTGTGGTTGCCAAAAAGCTGGATTTATTCAAGCAGGCATTCCTGCCAAGAATGTTCATGTCATTAAAAATGGTATAGACACACAATATTTTGCCCCTGCTTCGCCCGCGTTAAAACAAAAAATGCGTGCACAATTAGGATTTCTTGTGGATGACTTAGTATTAGTGAGTAGTGCCGGGCCGAGCCTTTATAAACGTTGGGATTGTATGGTTGCTGCAGTCAGTCAATTACCGCAAAAAAATATTAAGATCGTGATTATTGGTGGCTTACCTCCTGAGACTGATAAACAACGTTTTGTTGATACGATTGGTATGCGTGCTCAGGTTATTTTCACTGGCATGCAAGCAGATACTCGTCCCTATGTCGCTGCCGGAGACTTGGGCTTCGTTTTGTCTGATCAAGTTGAAACGGTTTCTTTTGCATGCCGCGAAATGATGAGTATGGGCTTACCGATGATCGTTTCAGATTATGCCTGCCTTCCTGAAAACGTCACCCCGAATGAAAATGGCTGGGTCATTCCTGCTGGCGACATTACTGCCCTTAAAAATGTTTTAGAAAAACTATTGACCCAGCGCGATATCCTGCCTTTGATGGGTCAAAGGGCCCGGGAGCAAGCCCTACGTGAATTTGGGATTCAACACTTTGCTCAAGCTACTGAAAATATTTATAGAAGCTTATTCCATTCTTGAAGTTTATCGGCAGTTTGAGTAAAAAGCTGCGTGGTATCGCCTGCAATAGTAATATCTTCTATTTTATCGTCCTGACGGATTGCATTCACCACTGTTAAATCTTCGGGCCCGACTACTTCGCCAAAGACTGCATGCTTGCCATCTAAATGCGGCGTAGGTCCGTGAGTGATAAAGAATTGGCTGCCATTGGTGCCTGGACCTGCATTGGCCATCGATAAAATACCGGCTTTGTTATGTTTAAGGCTTGGGACAAATTCATCAGCAAAACGATAGCCCGGACCTCCACGGCCTGAGCCTTCAGGACACCCCCCTTGAATCATAAAATTAGCAATCACTCGATGAAATTGGTTATTTTTATAAAAACCGTGCTGCGCTAAATTAACAAAACTCGCAACGGTATACGGGACCTCTGTTGCAAACAAACGTAAATGAATTGGGCCTTTGGCTGTATGGATGGTTGCGATAATGTCATTGCTCATGAATATACTCCCTTTATTAAAAAATTGTCGTTTAATATATATCTGAATCAAAAGTCGAAATGAAGTTAGCTTTTAAGCACAGCGACACGATAATGAGGAAAAGGTAAGAATGCAACTGCGTTGCATGCGTTTGAGCACCTGGATCCTGTGCTAAATCGCTCCGCGATTTCCACAGGATGACCTCAAGGGGTGCGCACCTTGAACTGCGTTTGGTATATATCAAAAACAGTTAAAGATGTGAAGCTCCCTCACAAGTGGGCTCTCTCGAGGTCATCCTGTGGGGCTTACGCGCAAGCGTAAGGCAGCACAGGATCCAGTCTTAAAATCGCATGCAACGCAGTTGCATTCTTACCTTTTCCTCATTATCGTGTCGCTGTGCTTAAAAGCTAACTTCATTTCGACTTTCGATTCACATACATACCCATTGTACTTCAAAACGCTGGAATTTTAACAAATAGTTTTGTCGTCTAATAAAGCTTCTGAAATGAGGCACAGGAATGACCTCGAGGAATCTCACCTTTATTTAAATTTATACAATATTTTTCTTAAAAAAATATTACCTGCACCCCTTAAATTTAAAAGGGTTTCCTTATATCACAATAATAATTTTTATATATTAAAAAAATTTACCCTCTACTTGACTATTTTTTTTAAAAGATTTCAGTTACTCTAACTTAAAAAAGGAGCACTTATGAATTTAATCGTCCCCAAAGTTTATTTTAGGATGTTGGTTGTTTTGAGTTTATTTAGTATTTTACTAGCGGCAACTTCCATACTTATGGTAGTTATTCATGCGCCGCACCTGAGTACTTTTGTTAAAATTTTGGTTGTTATTTTAATTAATTTTTTGGTGTTTATTCTGGCGTTACGCGAAAACCTTCTTGCCTTTATTATTGCCCTTGCAGCGCATGTATATGGCTTGTTTTTTCAATTTCATATTGGTCTTGCGTATGAGGTTTTAAATTTGCATCGCTCTTTTATGGCTTATACCAGCTTAGCTGTAGTGCTGCTTACCATTATCGTAGCGACGTTTGCGCTTATTGTGGGCGCTTGGAATTTTCTAAAAAAATCACCTTAGATTTAAAAACTTTATTTTATATCCGCCCTCGCCTGTGGGCGCCAGGGTTTTCCATAATTCGGGCAAAATTTTTCTAAGCGTTTCTGCCAATTGATAAGGAGGATTTAGGATCGCAACCCCTGTATGCTTCAGGCCTTCAGCTTCATCCGGAAAAATTTGTAACGTTACGTTTAAGAGTGGCAAGCCGAGATTAGTTAATTTTCTTATGAAATTTGCTACTGCCATTTTATCTTTGAGTGGATACCAAATCATATAAATCCCAGTCTGCCAGCGCTGCAATGCTTCTTTTATACCCTGAATGACCTGAGTGAATTCATCAGTTACTTCAAAAGCTGGATCGATCAATACTAGGCCACGCCGTGGCATAGGCGGCAATAATGCTTTTAATGCTTGATATGCATCTTGATGCTGTACGAGCACTTGTCGATCTTTAGCGAATAAAACTGTTAATTTGGCAAATTCTTCTTCATGTAGCTCGGTGAGCACCATGCGATCATCAGAGCGCATGAGTTGTCGTACTATCAAGGGTGAACCGGGGTATTGTGTTGCCGTTTGCTGGCAAGATTTTATTACTTGCATATAGCGCGCTAAGCCTTGAGGTATCTTGGGTTGCGCCATTAAACGTTTTATACCAAAATTAGCCTCTTGCGTTTTTTGTGCTGCTGGCGCCTCAAGATCATAAAGACCTTGACCTGCATGGGTATCAAGATAAAAAAATGGTTTTTCTTTTTGTAATAAATTAGTGATGATTTCTACTAAGATCATATGCTTTAATACATCAGCAAAAGAGCCTGCATGGTACGCGTGACGATAATTCATGGCTTATCCCAAAGCTGTTAAAATTTTAAGTACCTGGGCATTTTCTTCAGGTGTTCCTATGCTTATGCGTACACACTCTGGCAGATAGGCATGCGTCTCAGGAGCTCGTAATATAACACCTGCGGCTTTGCAAGCCTCTATGACTTCTACAGCATTTCTTGCTTGAAGTAGCAAAAAATTAGCGCCGCTTGGCCAGACTTTTTTTATACAAGGCAGTGTTTTGAATTTCTGGGTTAAATATTCACGTTCTCTTCGAATGCAATCAATTTGTTCTAAACTTAACCGTAAATGTTCAGGTGTTAAAGCTTGCTCGACTACATTCAGCGTTAAATTTGAAACCAGACAGGGCAACATAATTGCTGTTAGCCTCTTGATCAACGCTGCTTGAGCTAACAGCACGCCAAACCTTGCCCCAGCAAGCCCGTAAGCTTTAGAGAAAGTGCGCAAGATTACTAAATTTGAATAGTGCTTAAGCTGCTGCGTCATACTCTTCATTCCCGAAAATTCAATGTACGCTTCATCGATCACCACTATGCTTTTGCCTGCATAGGTGGCGCAGAGCTCCAATAAATCTTCTTCTCTAAGAATATTGCCCGTAGGATTATTGGGTGAGCATAAGAAGATCATTTTAACTTCTGGCGTCCACGCTTGTTTAATACCTGACACATCCAACTGAAAATCTTCAGCCACTAATAACGGTACCTCAACCACCTGTGCGCCTTGTATTTCTGCGGCAAAGCGATATATGCCAAATGTTGGTGGGCATATTAATATTGCATCCTGTTGCGCCCGACAAAATAATCGTACCAATAAATCAATAGCAGCATCACTACCCGGAAAAAACACCAACTCTTGCGCTGCTACTTGATAGATTTTGCTTATTTTTTCTATTAAGCTTTGATTTTTTTGCTGCGGATAGCGATTGATGCGTATGCTTGAATCCGCATGATTATTCCAGGGCAATTCATTGGCGTTAAGCCAAATGTGTTCTTCTTCAGCCTGGCTGCGGATAAAGTTATAAGCCTCAAAATCCGCCAATTCTGGGCGGATTAATTTTTGGATACTACTCATGTTTAGGATATACCAAACGTACTATCAACATGAGTACTAACATCAATAAAAAAACAAAAGGCATTTTAATAATTTGAGTTCCGGGCAAGAATGCAAAAATTAAAGTACCTACCATTGCCAAACCAAGATTGATAAAGTTAATCATTGCCACACCGTGCGCTTTATCTTCAACAGCTGCACTCGCAAGACTAATTAAATTTGCGTTCATAAGACAAGCACCTAACATAAACACAAAGCCTGTGCCAATCAGGCCCCAAAGATTAATGATGCCACTAAAAAACAATCCGGCTAATAATAAGGCTGAAAATACTTCAACCAAAAAACCATATTGAATTAAAGTTCGGCTGCTTATATTTTTGCCTAATTTTGCTGAGATAATTGAGCCTACGCCCGTACCCATAAAAGGAATGAGTCCGATAAAGCCATAAACTTGTGTTGATAAATGTAAATCATGAATTGCAATCAATGGCAGCGAGCCTGCGTAAACATATGTGCATGTGGTATTCATACCAAAGAGTATCGAGCTATAAACCAACAACTTATTTTTAAGTACGCTTTGATAATGCCGCTTCATGTTTTTTAAGCGTAATGCATTTGAGTCAAGCGTGTGCGCGGTCTCTTGCAAAAAATAAACTGGAATAAGCAAAAATAAGCCATAAAACAACATAAAATAAAAACAACTAATCCAATTAAAATGTGTAATTAAAACACTGCCTAATAAAGTTGCAATCCCCGGCATAATTGAAAACGCGAGCATCATATAAGCAATGATACGTCGGGCTTGGAGTGGAAAGTAATAATCATTGACCATGGTATAAGCAATCACAAGCCCGGCGCTTGAGCCCAGGGCTTCGAGCATGCGCCCGAATATTAACATTCCAAAAGAAGCTAAAGGTTCAGACACAATACTCACCAGCGAGCCAAAAGTTGCTACCGCAATACCTACATAAAATGCCTTTTTTCGACCAAGAAAGTTGGCAAGAGGTCCATAAATCAATTGCCCCAAAGCATAGCCTAATAAAAATAAACTGATGGTCAATTGACTATGGCTGGTACTGATATGAAAAAAACTGGCAATCGCAGGCAAAGCTGGTGTGAAAATCACCACACCTAGAGATGCAAAAGAACACATCACAATCAACGTCATCAAATAAGGTTGTTGCTGCGATAAGCGATAATTTTCTTGCGTCATAGGCCGTGTGATTAAAATTTTTAAGTATCATGGCGGTTAATCTCAGTAATGACAAGAGGGAATATACCAAACTTCGCATCTTGAATCATGTTTGGTATATCCCCTCTTGAAATCCTAAGTATTTAACACCATCATTAGTTTATTATGATTAGAGGGCATATTTTATGGATATTAATAAACTTACTGCCAGTCTCCAAGAAGCTCTGCAGACCGCTCAAAGCCTCGCGGTTTCACACAATAATAATCAGATTGATACTATTCACGTGCTCTTGGCTTTGCTTGAAAATCAGCAAGCAGGCGCTTGGTCCTTGCTTTCACAGGCAGGTATTGATGTGCGGCGCTTAGCACAAGAATTAACGCAAGCGTTAAATAACTTACCGAGCTTACAAGGCACTATGCAAAATTTAAGCATTACCCCTGAATTATTGCGGGTTTTGACTCAAGCAGAAAAATACGCCAAGGCTCATCAAGATGCTTATGTTTCTACTGAATGGTTTATTCTTGCTGCTTTAGATGAACGCGATCAAGTGGGTAAAATTTTAAAAACCTGCGGCGCACAAAAAAATATTTTAGAAAATGTTATTAAACAAATACGAGGATCAAGCAAAGTGAACAGTCAAAACGCTGAAGAACTGCGTGGTGCCCTAGAAAAATATACGATTGATCTTACTGAGCGTGCACTCAAAGGCAAACTTGACCCAGTCATTGGCCGTGATAATGAAATCCGCCGCTGTGTGCAGGTACTGCAACGACGTACCAAAAATAATCCAGTGCTCATCGGCGAACCTGGCGTCGGTAAGACTGCAATCGTAGAAGGCCTGGCGCAACGCATTGTCAACGGTGAGGTTCCTGAAGGTTTAAAATCCAAAAAATTATTATCACTTGATATGGGCGCACTGATTGCGGGCGCGAAATTTCGAGGTGAATTTGAAGAACGCCTCAAAGCGGTATTAAGTGATATCGCCAAAAATGAAGGCGGGATTATTTTATTTATTGATGAAATCCACACTATGGTAGGCGCCGGTAAAGCTGAAGGCGCTATGGATGCAGGCAACATGTTAAAGCCGGCACTGGCGCGCGGTGAACTTCATTGTATCGGCGCAACGACGCTTGATGAATATCGTAAATATATCGAAAAAGATGCTGCCCTTGAACGACGCTTTCAAAAAGTTTTGGTAGATGAACCTTCAGTTGAAGATACTATTGCGATTTTGCGCGGCTTAAAAGAAAAATATGAAGTTCATCATGGCGTAGACATCACTGATCCTGCGATTGTTGCTGCTGCTACGCTTTCACATCGTTATATCACCGATCGACAGCTGCCTGATAAGGCCATCGATTTGATTGATGAGGCTGCGAGTCATATCCGTATGGAAATTGATTCTAAACCTGAAGCAATGGATCGGTTAGATCGACGCTTAATCCAATTAAAAATTGAACGTGAAGCCCTGCAAAAAGAAAAAGATGAGGCCTCCAAAGAGCGCTTAAAACATCTTGAAGCAGAAATTAAAAAATCTGAAAAAGAATATGCTGATTTAGAAGAGGTCTGGAAAGCTGAGAAATCGCAGCTTTCAGCCTCGGCGCAAATTAAAGAAGCTTTAGAAAAAGCCAAACTTGATATGGAAGATGCTAAACGCCGTGGTGATTTAAGTAAAATGTCTGAACTACAATACGGCAAAATTCCAGAACTTGAAAAAAAATTAAGTGAAGCCAATCAAGCTGAGCGCAAGCCCACACGCTTATTAAAATATGCTGTGACTGAAGATGAAATTGCTGAAGTTGTTTCAAAAGCTACTGGAATCCCAGTAGCACGGATGATGGAAGGCGAACGTGAAAAATTAATTAAAATGGAAGCTGCTTTAGAACGACGGGTGGTTGGACAAAATGAAGCCGTACACGCGGTCGCTAATGCAATTCGGCGTTCACGTTCGGGGCTTGCGGATCCTAATCGCCCTATCGGTTCGTTCTTATGTTTAGGTCCAACAGGCGTCGGTAAAACTGAACTTGCTAAAACGCTGGCGCAATTTTTATTTGATAGTGAAGAGGCACTTATTCGTATTGATATGTCCGAATTTATGGAAAAACATTCAGTCTCACGTTTAATTGGTGCCCCGCCCGGTTATGTAGGTTATGAAGAAGGCGGTTATATTACTGAGCAGGTACGGCGCAAACCTTATTCTGTCATTTTATTAGATGAAGTTGAAAAAGCGCATGCTGATGTTTTTAATGTGTTGCTTCAGGTTTTAGATGATGGCCGCTTGACTGATGGCCAAGGGCGCACGGTTGATTTCAAAAATACCGTCATTATGATGACTTCTAACTTGGGTTCAGATGTGATTCAAGAATATGCTGCAGAAGACAGTTATCAAGCCATGAAGACTAAAGTTATGGCGCTTGTTGCTAAATATTTCCGCCCAGAATTTTTAAATCGTATTGATGAAGCTGTAGTCTTCAGACCCTTGGGCGCGGAGCAAATTACCCAAATTTGTGAAATTCAACTTGCACGTTTACGCGCACGTTTGGCAGAAAAACAGCTTAAACTCGATCTTAGCAAAGAAGCACTGAAAAAATTAACGGAACTAGGCTATGATCCTGTTTATGGCGCACGTCCTTTAAAACGAGCCCTGCAGCAATACATCGAAAATCCTTTAGCGCAAGCGCTCTTAACGGGGCAATATAAAGCGGGTGATGTTATTAAGGTAAAATTAGATAAAGAAGGTGATTTTAAGTTTTCTTAAAATCACCTTGTGGACTAAAAAGCTTTTTAGTTTTATTTAAGCATGTGGAGCTTCTGTGTAAAAACCAGTTCCATAGGCTTCACCTTGCGAGATACCTGGGTTTTTCGCGCAGCAATTCCAACAATTCCAGAATGAGGGTGGACTGATGTTGTTCTCCTGCCGTAGCATGCTCTCATGTATTTGTGAACCTAAAACTCCTCCACTAGTAGATGCTGCTGAACTATGTGCTCCTGCTCCTGCGCTCGCTCTTCCTTCTAGGCGTGGCGCCAACATTGTTGCTGCTACACCCCAGGCTGGTGAGATTGGTACTCCTCCTGCTGCTGTTGTTGCTGTTGCTGCTGTTGCTGTTGCTGTTGCTGTTGTTGCTGCTGTTGTTGTTGTTGCTGTTGCTGTTGTTGCTGTTGTTGCTGTTGTTGCTGCTGCTGCTGCTGCCATAATAAATTCCTTAATTTAAATTTGAAAAACTAATAAACCTTGTTGGCTTATTTGTCCTAATTATAAGGCTTTCAGAAGTATAAAGCAAAGCACATCACTGTACAAAAGGCCTCCAGCTTAATATCTCTTCACAAACCTTATAATTACTTATCATTTTTGTTAGAACGATAATAAGAATATCTCAAACGCAGTTTAAAATGCGCAGATTTTACTTGGCGTTAAGTTTTCACTGTTTGCTCCCGTAGACATAAGGGCCATGCCGTAGGGGCGTAGCTTGCTACGCCCGGTAACTGCTGGGCTTTAAAGCTCATAGGCAAAGATAATTTTTTTATTAAAAAGGCCTTCCATCTTAATGCTAATGCCTTTGCCACGCCGGGCGTAGCAAGCCTACGCCCCTACGGCACGGCTTTCGATTTTGGGACAAACAGTGAAATTTTTACGTCAATTTTTTGTATAACTGTGCATTTTGAACTGCGTTTGATATATACCAAAAGCGATCCAAGATGCAAAGACTTTTAAACTTTCACTTTTATAAATTTGCGCTTACCTACTTGCAGCACTATTGTTTCATTGGCCTTTAGCTTTATCTTTAAGTTACGATCACTGACTTTTTCGCCATTGAGTTTGACGCCATCCTGATCAATCATGCGCAAACCTTCAGAGGTTGAGGCCACTAAGCCTGTATCTTTTAACAGCTGTGCAATGCCAATGGGTGTAGCAAAATTTATGGATATCTCGGGCATTGCTTCAGGTAATTCATTTTTGCTAAAGCGTTTGACAAAATCTTCGTGCGCAGCTGTTGCGGCAGCCTTAGAGTGAAAACGGGTAATTAACTCTTCGGCTAATTCTATTTTTACATCGCGAGGATTTCGGCCCGAGAGTACTTCTTGTTGTAATTTTTTAATTTCGGCTGTGGGTCGCAAACTTACTAAAGTAAAATAATCCCACATTAAACTGTCAGAAATTGACATAATTTTGCCAAAGATTTCTGTAGGGGCTTCGGTAATGCCGATATAATTCCCTAAAGATTTCGACATTTTATTGGCCCCATCAAGCCCTACTAATAAAGGCAACGTAATGATCACCTGCTCTTCTTGGCCAAAATGGCGCTGTAATTCTCGGCCCATTAATAAATTAAATTTTTGATCGGTTCCACCCAATTCAATATCAGCCTGCATCGCTACCGAATCATAACCTTGCAGCAATGGATACAAAAACTCATGAATAGCGATGGGCTGTTGTTGTTGATAACGTTTAGCAAAATCATCGCGCTCTAACATTCTTGCTACTGTCACTGTTGCTGCAAGTTTGATCAATGCTGCTGCGTCCATTGCTCCAAGCCATTTTGAATTGAACAGTACTTGGGTTTTTTGTGGGTCTAAAATTTTAGCTACTTGATGCGCATAAGTCTCAGCATTCGCTGCAACCTCTTCGGGCGTTAATGGCTTACGCGTGATATTCTTACCTGTTGGGTCGCCAATCATGCCAGTAAAATCACCAATTAAAAATAACACTTCATGACCAAGCTCTTGAAATTGTCGCAGCTTGTTAAGCAATACGGTGTGGCCCAAATGCAAATCTGGAGCGCTCGGATCAAAGCCCGCCTTAATGCGTAGCGGGCGATTTTTTTTTAATTTTTCAATCAGTGCAGATTCAGGAATAATCTCATCTACACCACGTTTAATCAGATCGAGGATATCGTGCATGGCTTTAAGCAAAATAATAATTTGCAGCAATCATAGCAAATTTGCGTAACAAATGCATTAGCCTTTGCCTGCACCGGCTGCCGCGCCTGCGCCGCCTGCGGCATCTTCGGCATCTCGCAAGGTTCTTGAAGAACCTGACTTTGATTCAATTACTCTGAGGCTAGTTTTTTCGCCTCCTGGTTTAATAAAAACAGCGGCTATTTTTGCATCTGTGTCTGCTAATGATGTTATTCTAAAGCTAATTTTTTCTAAAGGGTATGCTTCTGCGGAAGCTAAAAGTTCAGCTCTAAAAGCCTCCCAAGCTTCAGGTAATTTAGGCTTATAAACTTCATGATGCTTCTTAGACAGAGATAGGATTAAACCATGTGGATTTTGGATCATTTCAAGGATTACTCTGAATGGCTTTAACTCAGGTGCAGTGCATAAATCCTCGCATACTACAACATTATCATCGATGATTAAATAGCTAATTTCTTGCCCTGGATTTTTTGCCATATCGGCCTCAATGATCTGTCTTAATAACCCAGATTTCAAAAAAATACCATCCTCAGTTTGCAATCTATGATGATGTGCACGAATGACTTTTCGGCGTGCTGAATCCCTCCTTTCCAATTGTGCTTTTTCCTTCTCATAGGCCGTCTCATGGAGTTCTGGTAAATAAAGAGCTGAACCCTTTACCATCAAAGCGGTTTCAACTTCTTTTATGTCTTCATAAAACCTCCCAGGAACAGCAGACATGAGATCTGCCACACTAAACAGATTCACGATATCTATGCCAAAACTTTTAAATATTTCTTTCAACTTTTCAATGGTATAAACTAATTCGATTTTGCTTCCATGCTTGACAAAATCGATATAATTGTAGCTTAGATACGTCTCTAAAAAACGTGCTGAAAACAATGCGAACTCTACTTCAAAATCTTTTTCTAATACTTTTTTGTATACTTGCAACCAACGCATTAAGAATACATTATGTATCGTGAATTCATCACAAGAAAGTATAGCTGTTCCGTCAATATCAATTAAGATCACTTTTTTGGGTTTTTTCTTCGGATCAGGAGCTGCAGCGGCCATGGCCAATCACCCTATTTTTTTCATAATATACCAGACGCAATTCAAGATGCGAACCTTTTCACAAGTTAAAAATCACCGATATTAAAATTTATGATAAAATATTGTCCACTTTATTATTTAAAGAAACAAGATCATGGCAGGTCATAGTAAATGGGCCAACACCAAACATCGTAAGGCTGCACAAGATGCCAAAAAGGGCAAAATTTTTACCCGATTAATTCGCGAGATTACCGTTGCAGCACGCAGTGGCGCAGACCCTGAAAGCAATTCACGGCTACGCACCGCTATACATATGGCTTTGAACCATAACATGACAAAAGACACCATTGAGCGCGCTATCAAGCGTGGTATTGGTGCAGAAGATGGCAACCAACTTGAACAAGTGCGCTATGAAGGCTACGGCCCAGGTGGCGTTGCAGTTATAGTTGATTGTTTTACAGATAATCGCACACGCACTGTTGGAGAAGTACGTCATGCTTTTAATAAAAACGGCGGCAATTTAGGTACTGATGGTTCAGTCGCTTATCTTTTTAAAGAACAAGGCGTCTTACAATTTGCTGCAAGCCTCTCTGAAGACGTATTGATGAACGCAGCCTTAGATGCCGGTGCTGAGGATATCATTCGTAATGACGACCAAACTTTTTTGGTGTTAACTTCACCCCAGAATTTTAACACTGTACTTCAAGACCTTGCTACGAAAGATTTGCAGGCATTGAGCGCTGAAGTTACCATGTTGCCCTCAACCTATGTACCCTTAAGTGGTGAACTTGCTGAAAAATTTTTTAAAATGATGGATGCATTAGAAGACTTAGATGATGTACAAAATGTTTATGCTAATGCTTCGATAGAAGAAAATTCATGAAAATTTTAGGCATTGATCCGGGCTCGATTATTACGGGCTTTGGTTTAATCGAAATTCGTAACAAACAACCTCACTACGTTGCTAGCGGCGCGATCCGCATTAAAGCTCATGAACCCTATCTTAAACTCAAAGAAATTTATCAAGGCTTGAGTGAAATTATTCTTCAGTATCATCCTAACACCACAGCGATTGAGCAAACTTTTATGAATAAAAACGCTGCATCAGCTTTAAAGCTTGGACAAGCGCGCGGTGCTGCTATGGTCGCACTGGCTATGCATGATTTAGAAGTAGCCGAATATTCTGCTAAACAAGTCAAACAAGCCGTGGTTGGCTATGGCGCTGCTGCTAAAGATCAAGTCGCGCATATGGTTAAAACTTTACTAAAGCTCAAACATGCTTTACAAACCGATGCCGCTGATGCTTTGGCTGTGGCTCTGTGTCATTTTCATACGCAGCAAAGCTTGCTCTATTTGCACGGTGCCACCAAAACTGTACGAGGACGCTTATTATGATTAGCCGATTAACTGGAATTTTATTAACAAAACAAGCCCCGACTATCTTGCTTGATGTGCAAGGTGTAGGTTATGAAATCGATGTACCGCTGACCACTTTTTTTGACCTACCTAATGCCGGCGCGACGGTGACGCTGCACACACATCTCGCCATACGCGAAGATGCACATCAATTATTTGGATTTTTGCAAGAAACTGACCAGCGCTTATTTAGAACTTTGTTAAAAGTGAATGGCGTGGGCGCACGCACCGCCCTTGGCATTTTATCAGGTATGAATGCCCAAGATGTGATTAGCTGTGTTCTTAAAGAGAACATTTCGATGCTTACTAAAATTCCAGGCATAGGCCGCAAAACCGCTGAACGTTTGGTGATTGAACTGCGTGATCGCTTAAAGACTTTTCATCACAAAGATGCCGCTATGGCGCTTAATGGCACCTTGAAGGATGAAGCTAACTCCCCTAAAGATGATGCCATCAATGCCCTGGTAGCCTTAGGCTACAAACCCCTGGATGCTGCAAAAGCCGTGGATAAATGCTATAATAGCGACCACTCTAGTGAAACATTAATTAAGCTAGCATTACAAAGCATGGTACGCTAAATGGAACAACAATTTGAAGCACGGGTTGGCCCCTACTGGCCTAAGATCGCCGCACCCGCCTTAACACCTACAGAAATTACCGATTATCGTAAAAAAATTATTGCGCTGCTCAAGGCAAAAAATGCGGTTATTATTGCGCACTTTTATGTTGATGCTGAAATTCAAAAATTAGCTGAAGAAACTGGTGGCATTGTCGCTGACTCTCTAGAAATGGCACGTTTTGGCGCTAATAATTCGGCTACAACGCTCATGATCGCTGGTGTTAAATTTATGGGCGAAACTGCCAAAATCTTAAGTCCTGAAAAAAAAATCTTGATGCCAACTTTGCAAGCTACTTGCTCTTTAGACATTAGCTGCCAGCCCGAAGAATTTTCTGCCTTCATTCGCGCCCATCCTGATCGCACCGTAGTGGTATATGCCAATACTTCTGCTGAAATTAAGGCTCTTGCGGATTGGGTTGTTACTTCCAGCATTGCGCTTAATGTTGTGAAACATCTTCATGCATCAGGACAAAAACTTATTTGGGCGCCTGACAAATATCTAGGCTCCTATATCCAAAGAAATACTGATGCTGATATGTTAATTTGGCAGGGCTCGTGTATTGTTCACGAAGAATTTAAATCTCAAGCTTTAAGCGCGCTTAAGGTGCAACATCCCGAAGCTGCTATTCTTGTGCATCCTGAGTCTCCCCCCGAAGTTATCGCTTTAGCAGATGCAGTTGGCTCAACCTCACAATTATTAAAAGCAAGTCAAACCCTGCCTCATAATACTTTTATCGTAGCGACCGATAATGGTGTTTTTTATAAGATGCGTCAAGCTTCACCACACAAGCATTTTATTGCTGCGCCTACCGGAGGTATCGCAGCTACCTGCCGCAGCTGTGCCCATTGTCCATGGATGGCGATGAATTCTTTAAAAAATCTTTATGAAAGTTTACGTCATGAAGATAATGAAATTTTGCTTGCACCAGAACTTATTAAAAAAGCTTTAGTTCCCTTAGAACGTATGGTTCATTTTGTACAAAATCAATAATACCCTCATCTGAAAAGCGCTTAATGGTTACGTATTAACGCCTCTAGGCTTTCTCGCGGCAGACCCGTAACCTCTTCGATAAAATCAATATCTGCGCCCCTGTGCAACATATTTTTAGCAATTTTTGCAATTTCGAGCAACTCTTTATGCTTGCCTTGTTTTAGACCCTGTGCCAATCCTTGTTCTAGTCCTTGCTCTAGTCCTTGCTCTAATCCTTGCTCTAATCCTTGTTCTATACCTGAAAGCTTACCGCGCTCAAACCCTTTTTGCTCTAAACGTTCTCCTAATGTCATGATGTTTTCCTCCGATAAGGCTGCATTTAATGCTTCTAAAAAATCTTCATCTG
>JAGVKT010000002.1 GCA_020050355.1 Gammaproteobacteria bacterium
AATATAATTCTCTAGTAACTCTTTTAACAATTTAACCCAACGTGGTTCATCGTTTTTTTCTAACAGCGCTATCGTTAATTCTGTTAATACGACTAGCCTCTCCTTGCTTCCAGATTCCATATCATTCCTCCTCTTAATTCATAATTACCCAATACTTCAATACCTGCTAATTTTTTTGCTTCAGGGATATAAATTTGCTGAGTGCCTCCTAAAAAAGCATCGCCTTGAGGTGCTGCTAGACCTACATACACGAGCGAACCTTTAGGAATTTTTATGGCATAACCATTTTCAACAACAGAGCTTCCACCTCCTGGCCAAATGGGGCGTATCGCCTTATCCATTCTTGCTTGAAGTTCGCTCGCAGGCCTTTCAAATGAGAAAAACTCCCCCAACTCTCTTTCAGCCCCAGCTCGATAAATTACAAAATCCTCTTCCAAACGATAGCTATCAAATTTGTGTGCCATAAAGGTTCTAGCTTTTTCAAGAGGTACATGACTGGAAAGTTTTTTATAATCATAAGACTCAACATGAGTAGCGCAAGTCCTAAACTCTCGTGCAGTGGCTTTAACGCCCCTACCATCTCTTCCAAACACCAAAGTAGGTGAAGGTGGCCTTCCTGCTGGTCCTGAGTAAGCATCTGCAGCGCTACCAGCACCTGCTCTGCCGGCTCCAGCTCCAGCGCTTGCAGGGGGAGAAACTGGAGGCATTCTACCGCCGCCACCGCCGCTGCCAGAACCGCCCGCGCTTCCACCTGAGCTGCCTCTGCCGCCTGAACTTGTTCCTGTGCTACCTGCACCTGCCCCAGCGCTCGCACCTGCGCCTCCAGCAGCAGCTGCCGGCGGCGCCCGAGTTACGATGGGAACCGTAGTAGCCACACCTCTCGTTGCAGCGCCAGCGCCTGCTCCTGCCCCACCCGTGCTTGTTGCTGCTCTTGCTGATGCTGGTGTGGCGGCTCTTGCACTTGCTGCTGCAGTTCTGGTTTTTAAAAGTTCTCCTAAACGTATGTTATAAGTTACATTTGCTGCACCTCGGGTTCCTGATTCGGCCCTGCCTGCGGCTCTTGCTGCGCTTAGATAAGCGCTATCTATCTTTACTTGAGTTCTGCTGTTAAATACTTGTCCGAGCATTGCTGAAGCCATTGCACTACCTGAAGGGACTTGCTTCGTCCGAGGAAGAATACATACGCCTCCATAAACAAAATGCGAACGATCAGCGGCCACCTCATGATGAACATTGGCAGGTACCCACAAGCATATTTTTCTTAAATCTACTTCCGGCACAACTTCGGGCAACCCTATTTCTGTAAATTGACGCTCTAACCGCTCCAAAAGCTTACATTTTTCTTCCAACTCTGTTTTTTCTTTATAGACAATTGCACGTAATTTTTCTATCGCTCGCTCTTTTTTCCGTCGTGCAGGAGTCATTTTTTCCTCATGCAGCTGAAGCGCAATTTTTTGTTTGAGGTCTTCATTATCTGTGGCTAAAATAATTTTGATATCCGATTCTGAAATTCCCAGAAAAACTTCACATAATTGTTCTACTACCTGTTTTTGTATAGATTCTTTAAGTTTTCTTACCATTTCATTTACTTCATTCACTTCAGCGGGAGTTCTAGCGCTGGCGCGCAGCTCGCGGATTTGTCCTCTTAGAGATTGTTGCAATTCAATAATTTTAGCTCTTGTCTTTTCAAAAATTTCTTCCACTTTAATAACCATCTGCGCCAAATTTTCACTATCAAGACGTCCATAGGCGTCTTCATTACTACGTATAGCCCTTTGAATTTCAGCTTCACGCAATCCCCAAGCTGTGGTGTCTCTGAGAGCGCTTCTGATTTTTACAAGGTTTTTGCGGTTGCTTTCCCGAATGCTTTTTAGAGCATTCACTAAGAGGCATGCTTTTGATAACTCCCTTAAACGACCAAATTCTGGAAAGTACTGTGCAAATTCGTCATAATGCGCCGTAAAATCGGTAGCAAAACAATATTCTGCTGAGAAACAATGTGGTTTTTTTGCTTGACGAGCAACTTCTTTACTCAAAATATAAAGCAACCAAGCATTATCTTCATCACGCACAATTTTTTCTTGATCATCTCTTTTACAAGAAAAGAGTTGGCCTATGTGCTCCACGCAATCTTCTACGACCATCACTGACGAGAGCACACCTTCTTCATAAAAATATACTTGCTGAGTATCTTTAATAAAGATCATTGCTTGCTCAAGAGATCTTCTACCTGCCCTAAGCTCTTGTAATTGCGCAGCTGTAAATACATAAAGATTCCAACCTTCATCTGCCTCTTCTGCATCAATCAAATTTCCTCGCTCATCCAATTTCATGATGTGTTTTTTTACCAACATTTTTAGCGGGCCTATCGCCATACGATGTACCCCAGACGCAGGATCATCTTCAGTGATTTCAATTTTGCCCGCCTCTATCCAAAATCTATGCTGTGATTCTGCTCGTTGGGCTGCATGAAAATCATCAATAATCTTTCTTAAGTGCTCAGGTAAGTCAGCAAGTAGAGGGTCCAAAGCTCTTCGATCATAAGGAGGTATCGATCTTACCTCTCGCCCTACCGTAAAAAACTTTAATAAATAATCGGTGATCAACATACTGTGCATGAGCTGAGTATTATAAATAGCCGAAGGTGTAATACGCATAAAATTAAAAGGATGATATTGCATATCAGGGTCTACGCCATCAAGACTAAAAATAGCATGGTCAATCCCATGTTCTATCATTTCGCTTATATCATAAGCAGTTAATAGCTGTGTGTACTCTGGATAATCTTCTTGCTTTGTTCGAAATGAAAAAAATAGCTCACCGGTATTTTGGTTAAACTCAACACCATCTATTGATTGAAATATGCTAATACCAGGATCTGTAGGAATCGGTAATTTTTGCCGTGGCACCATCCAACCCTCTTCATCACGCTCAACTAATACTCCTATTGCATCTGTATTCATCATTACATCTTCATGCGACCAACCTTTTTCGGCTAATAATTCTTCCATTAACATTTTTTGTATTTTCGCTTCGTGCTCTGGATTATGATGCTCCTCATACCAATTCTTAAGACTCGCTTCATAAGCATGATAAATAACATTAACTACCTTATGATCAATAGGGATTGAGGCTGCTCTCTCACGATTCGCTATGATAATCTCCATCAATCCATGCAATAAGCGGCGTAAGAGTAAAATAGATTCACCATATTCTGTGAACAGGCTGGTATTAGCTTGCAAAGGCTCATAAAAAGGAAATATGTTTGCAAGCATTAAAACTCGTTCTTGCCAATCTTTAATGACTTTATCAAGATGCTCATCTTGATAACGAAATGATAATAAAAATTTAAGGCCCTGCGCACGCGCATAGAGCTCAATATTGGGAGTGGCACGCCGAGCAATAAAAACTGCGGTTGAATACATTTCAAAAGCTAAACGTTCATCAGCCATTTGAACAGAAGCTTGAGTTTCAACCAATGCAGCTCTTTGAAAATAGCTGCCTGCTCGAATGAAATTATTAACGATAATCGCCTGATTCATTACTCCAAAAAAAGCGGCAGTCCAATCGATAATACGAAAAGCCTGATCACGTAACTCTGCAGCACTAACACTAGCAGGCCTAGCTCCAACTTCAGCACTTGCAGCCGCTCCTGCCCCTGCTCCTGCACCACCTAGATCTCCCACATCCGCATCTACGCAAATATCTTTTTCAAAACGATACAGCAATATCGCTTTATGGATCTGTTCATTCAAATAGGTATTGTATTTAGCGCCACTTGTACTTTCAGCTTTTCGTTGTTGTAAATTTACGATAATATTTTTAAGAGCATTTCTGCCATTAAAAATCATCATACTTTCAGAAGTTAAAATCATTGGCTCTTGCCAATATTGGTGCAAGGCTAACTTATAACACTCTCTAAAATCTCCGTTTTGAAATAACAATACACAAGCTTTTAGACTCATATCCATAGATATTTTGGCATAATCAGTTATTTTTTTTATTCCTGATAAAACTTTTTTTGAATCAGAACTTGAAATAATTGCATAAATTCCTTCAAAAAGTATTCTTTGACCTGCTTTTGGATGAGTTTTAGCAATTTCTCCAGCAAAGTAATCTCGCACTAGCGCCAATTTTGGTGCTTTTAAATTTCCTTTTAAATAATCAATGAATAATTTAATGGCTATTTCAGGCGTTAGAGTCATGGATAAATCCAGAACAGTTTCAATCGATTCTACTCCCGTACCTTTTTTTATTTCTGCATGATACGGCGTGAGAAATGCTCGAACATCTCCTATTACTTTAGGCTTTGCTTTAAAAGTCGCTACCCATTTTTGATGCTGTAATTTAAACTGCTCTGAAAATCTTACCGCACTCGAGGTTAATAAACCTGCTACATGCTCAGGTCCAACACCTTCCATAGCTAATAAGCCATCCTGTATCCGATCAAACTCAGCACGCTTTTCTGGATCGGATAAAGTTTGGTGAGCCTCAAGAAGCAATTTTATTTCTTCTTCAGTACCACCTTTATCAGGATGAGCTTGTCTTGCAAGGCTACGGAATGCTCGCTTAATTTCATTTTGACTTGCATCTCTATTAATGCCTAAAACTTTATAGTAATCTTGTTGTGCTAACATTTTTTCCCCTATAATTTTGATATTAATTTACTCAATGCGGTCCGACTACTAGCTGAATCCACTCGAACACTTGCTGGCCTTATAAACACAGTGGCGCTGATTGTAGTACTACTGTCCGGAGAAAATAGCACAAAGTGACAGGTGAGGCGCGCGAAGCACATTAATGCGCTCCGCGCCACCTTCTAGGGGCGCCCCGTAAGTGTCATCCTGTGGAAATCGCAGAGCGATTTAGCACAGGATCCAGGTGCTCAATCGCATGCAACGCAGTTGCATTCTTACCTTTTCCTTATTATCGTGTCGCTGTGCGACAACTATTTTGA
>JAGVKT010000065.1 GCA_020050355.1 Gammaproteobacteria bacterium
AATCCAAGCCTTAGCATTAACCACAAAAAATGACCTCAAAACCCTAGAAACTCAAATCCAAGCCTTAGCATTAACCACAAAAAATGACCTCAAAACCCTCGAGGCCAACACCAAAGCTGAAATTCAAGCTCTAGCTTTGACTACTAAAACTGATCTCAATGTCCTTGCGACCAACACAAGTAAAGAAATCGCTCATGCCAAATGGCAAGTCTTAGGCGGCATGGCACTCATGGTGTTCATACAAACCATAGCAAAACATTTTGGCTTTTTTTAAAACACATAAAGTTCACCTTCTAGACAATCAATGACTTTGAAAGGAGAAAATGTTAGAATAGCTCCACCATGAAAGCAAGTCGCGCCCTCACCTTAAAATTACTCAACCGCCTTAATCACCTTTACTGGCCCATCTTGTGCACTGGCAGCATGCTCAGCCTTATGCCTTTTATAAACACCATCATGATGGGCCACCTCGGCACACAAGTGTTAGCTGCAGGAGGCTTAGTCAATACGAGCTTTATTTTTATCATGGTATTTTTTTGGGGAATTTTTTCTACATTAACAACATTAGTTGCACGTTATCGAGGCGAGGATAATACTTTAGCAATCAGTAAAATTTTGAAATCCTCTCTAAGCCTCGCTTTAATGCTAGGAATTATCACCATGCTGGCGCTCAGTCAGCTTGGCCGTATCTTAATAATCACGCATCAACCGACGATCATTGTTGCTACTGCTCGACCCTACATTCTAATGATGAGTTTAACCATCATTCCAGATTTTATTCTTGTCGTCCTCTATGATTTTTTCTTCGGCCTGGGTAAACCACGAATTGTCATGTGGGCCTCAAGCATGCTCATTCCTATAAATATTCTACTAAATTACGTTTTCATGTACGGTAAACTAGGATTACCTGCATTAGGAATTGCGGGTCTAGGCTTAGCAACGCTCATTACCTACAGCGGTATAATGCTGCTATTGCTTTATATTATTTTATCGCAACCTACACTGCGTGTTTATTTAAAACAAGGCCCTTGGTTTAATAAAGATTCTAGCAAAGAGTTAATTCACAACGGCATTCCTGTGGGGTTGATTTGGATCGTAGAAAATGGATTTTTTACAGTCATCACTTTTTTGATGGGTATTATCAGCATCAATGCTTTAGCAGCTTTTCAAATCGCCTTCCAAACAGACACAATCCTATTCACACTAACAAGCAATATGGGGCAAACTATACAAATTATGCTGAGTGAAAATCTTGGCGGGAAAAATTATCATGCTCTTAAAAAAATTTATTGGCTGACCTTTGGATTCTTGAGTAGTTTTTTATTAATTGCGAGCAGCATGATTTGGGTCTTTCCTCAAGAAATAGTAAAATTCTTCTTGGGACCAATTAGCATAGCTAATAGCACCACCGCCACTTTAGCCGTGACATTGCTCAAATTCATGCCTTATTTTCTCTTATTAGACAGCTTTGGTTTTTTAACATTTTCGGCTTTACGAGCTTTTAGTGATACCCGTTTCAGCTTAGGTGTTGTAATCATAGTTTATTGGATCATTTTGATCCCTCTACTGATGATTGGTGTAATTTATTTAAAAATTTTGACCCCAGAAGCGATATGGTTATTTCTATGCCTGGGATCTTTATGCAGTTTTATTTTACAATTTTTGCGTTTTCATTGGCGGCTTAAACAAACCACGACTTTCGAACCAAGACAATAAATGCTATGCTAATTGCACGCAGCATCAAAAAAATTAATATGAATTTCAAAACCATTGGCTTGATTGGCACCCACAGTAATGCTTTAGTGGTTGAAACCTTACAAGAAGCGGCCCAAGCGCTTGAAGGCTGGGGCTTGAAATGCCTAATTGAACAAAAATCTGCTCTTGCCTTAAATAATCCACACTACGAAATTCTTCCTCTTGAAGCTCTGGCAGAAAAATGTGATTTATTATTAGCCATAGGCGGCGATGGCAATTTATTACAAGTAGCGCGCACTGCTTCTATCTATGGCTTGCCCGTAATAGGCATCAACCGCGGCCAATTGGGCTATTTAACAGATTTATCTCCTGACGATTTTAAAAAACATTTACAAAAAATTTTAGCCGGCGAATATGTGGAAGAACACCGCTTTTTACTCCGAGGCCATGTTGTACGCCAAACACCTAACAAAACTGACTTAAAAAACAACGCACTCAATGATGTTGTGCTCTTCCCAGGCGAGATCGCGCAATTAATCGAATTTGAATTACGCATTGACGGACAATTTGTATATAGCCAACGCTCAGATGGTTTGATCATCGCAACACCGACGGGCTCAACAGCTTATGCATTATCGGCTGGAGGCCCAATTATTGCCCCATCACTAAACGTCCTCTTACTCGTACCTAAACTACCTCACACCTTAAGCAACCGCCCTGTGGTGATCGATGCCGAAAGCATCATTGAAATTCGTTTATCTCCCAACAATAAAACACTCCCACGCTTAAGCTATGATGGTCAAAATCACATCAACCTAGAACTCACCGATATTATTCAAATTGAACGCCAAGAGCAACCTCTAAAATTACTACATCCTGCCCATTACGATTATTATGAAATTTGGCGCGAAAAATTAGGCTGGGGCAAACAACTTATTAAAATCTAAAAACAAATCTCTTGCGTACAAAAAAGTAAAAATCATGATTCAAGAATTAATCATCAGAAATTTTACTCTCATCGACCAATTGTCAGTATCTTTTCATGAGGGTCTAAACGTCATCACCGGCGAAACTGGGGCGGGAAAATCAATTTTGCTTGATGCTCTTGATTTCGCGCTGGGCGGGCGTTTTGACGGTAAAATCTTGCGCACCGGCACTGATGAATGCACAGTTACCGCGATATTTACTTTAAAACCTGATCAAGCACTACAAAGCTTTTCTGAAGAAACGGGCATAAGCTTTATCACCGAAGAATGTTACCTCAAACGCAGCCTCAATAAAGAAGGCCGCTCGCGCGCATTTATCAATGACCAACCCGTTACCTTACAAAAATTAAAACAACTTGGTTTATATTTGGTGCAGTTTTATGGTCAACACGAACACCAAACTTTATTAAAGGCAGAAACTCAATTAACGCTCGTCGATCGTTACGGCAAACATCAAACCACTTTACAAAAAGTTGCTGAACTTTTTCATGAGCACCAACAACTCAAAGCACAATTACAAGAATTAACCACCAGCGCGACTAAAAACACCGAAGCTCAGAAGCTGCTAACCTATCAATTAGAAGAATTAACCTCACTACAACTAACACCAAACGAATTAAATCAGCTCTACAGTGAACAAAAGCAATTAGCCAATGCACAAGAATTGATTAACACCAGCACTCATGTCTTAGATCTATTACGCGAACACGAGCCTTCAATATTGGGCACATTAAAAACAGCTCAAAAAGAAGTCAGTAATTTAAAAGAATTTAAAACCACCTTGAGCAATGCCCACAATCTCCTACAAGAAGCTTACACTTTAATTGACGAAGCAGTACTTGAACTAAGAGATTTTCATGAGCATCTAGAAATTGATCCCGAAAAATTAGCTGCCGTAGAAAAACGTATTGATATGCTCCACCATGCCGCACGCAAACACCACGTAACTCCAGAACAATTATTTGATCATTATCAAGAACTCAAACAACGGCAGCACCAAACCATAGATCTTGAAAACGCCCTCAGACAAGCAACCGAACAACTCCATAAAAATGTCGAACGCTATATGATCGAAGCACAAAAACTTTCAGAGCTCCGTAAAAAAACTATAAAAACCTTGAGCACCAAAGTAAATCAATATTTACATAAATTAGGCATGCCTCAAGGAAAATTTGCCATTGCCCTAACTACGCAACAAGAACACATGCACCCACAAGGCATCGATCACATCGAATTTCGCGTACAATTAAATCCTGGTCAAGCAGAAGCAAACATGGCTGAGGTAGCATCAGGTGGTGAACTCTCACGCATTGGTCTTGCGATTGCACTTCTGACCGGTGAAACAGCAGTGGTCCCCACCTTAATTTTTGATGAAGTCGATGTCGGCGTCAGCGGCGCAGTTGCTGAAATGATAGGTCAACTCCTCCGCGATTTGGGCAAAAAAATGCAAGTACTTTCAGTCACCCACTTAGCGCAAGTCGCTGTCTATGCACATCAACACCTTTTAGTTGAAAAATATCAGAGCAAAAATTCCACTACCACCTCAGCCAAACAACTTGATTTTAATGGTCGCGCCAATGCTATAGCACAAATATTAAGCGGACAAGAAGTAAGCAGAGAAGCTTTAAAACACGCGCAAGAATGGTTGAAAAAAATTACCCCTTAGCACAGACTTTCTTATATACCAAACGCAGTTGAAGATGCGAAAATTTTACTTGGCGTTAAGTTTTCACTGTTTGCTCCCGTAGCATAAAGGCCATGCTGTAGGGGCGTAGTCTTGCTACGCCCGGTAACTGCAGGACTTTAAAGCTCATCAGCAATGATGATTTTTTATTAAGCGGACTTTGCTGCTTC
>JAGVKT010000095.1 GCA_020050355.1 Gammaproteobacteria bacterium
CTTGCTACGCCCCTACAGCATGGTCTTTATGCTACGGCAATAAACAGTGAAATTTTTACGTTAATTTTTTTTGATAACTTCGCGTTTTGAAGTAAGATGGGTATATAATTATGGAAAAATATTTAACTCCATGATATAATGTTAGAATATAATTTATCCTGTGTTCATCAAATATGTCAGGGATGATAAGGAGCTAAGGATGGCCGCAGCAGCAAATTTGTTAACCACAAGTATGAGTAGGGCGCCCATGCCTTTGGGCCCTCTAGCTAATCCGACGAGTTTAAGGGGTGGGGCGTCGATAAGCTCAGCGTCTGATACTGGTCCAGATATATGGCTTAGAACGATAGCGATGTTTTTCGCGTTGCTTTCTACTGAGTCTGCTGTCGCCGCTACCTTTTCTGGAGATAGCGCTACCAGCACTTCAAATTCGATCACTTATTTTAAGGTTTTCAATCCTACCACAGCAATGATCTTTGCCATTATCGGTGCTGCCATCATGAATTATCCAGGGTTGGTAGAATTTATGACTGACCCCAAAGCACGATTTAAATTTATCTTAGAGCTTAAATTACCAGTTTTTTGGAAGGCATTAGCAATTATCTTGTTTACTTTATTTGTTGGCGTCTATTCCATGGCTTATGCAGCTTCAGCTTATATGGGTTGTATGGGTTCTGTAATTGGAACAGCAGTTACCTCAGCAGGCGGAGATAGCGCTGGAATCGGCGTTTGTGTAACAGGCTCATTGGTAAACGGAGTGGCAAATGCCTTGACCTGTGTATTGTTGACTTCTAATTTTTTAGAGTTGACGTTGCCTAGGGCTGCCAGTTTGAATCGTAGAACTTTATGTAGTCCAATGCTCGGTATATCGGTAATTTTGGCTTTGTGGTTTTTTTTATCCCATGCTGCAATTTTTAATACAGCGGAAGCAGGAATAAAAAAAATTCCAGCATTGAGTCCAGCAGCATTCCCATTCGCGTTTACTACCGCTTTCGCCCGTACGATCTTTTCTTTAGATATGGTGTTATTTAATCCTCAAAAACGGCAAATGCTCATCACTCGTTTAGAGCCTCTATGGCGCCCTATAAAAATGCTACTTACCTCGTGTCAAACAAGAAAGCTACCTGATAGAACGATTGAGGGGATCAATCGTCAGCCTTTATTATCGGCCGAAGCTGTTAGATTAGATGTTGATATGCCTCTTGCTTCAGAAGCAGCTGAAGTATCAATGCCTAGCCAAGCAATATTAAATTCAGGATCGATAGAAGACAATTGGCGTATAGCATCAAAATTTGTTTTTTCTTTAGTAGCTATAGTGGGTATGTCGCTATGTTATAGTCTAACCCAAGTTCCAGCAATGCATAAAACTGAAAGGAGTTTTATGCATGTAGACACAGCAGGCGGCGCGATTAGCTTGTTAGTCATAGGTTTTGCGGCAATGCTTATCTTTAATATCAATTTGATCACACTCGGTATTAATCTTTTATTGCAGCCTTTACCAAAAAAACCACCAGTTATTGCTATGTCTTCTGTAACAGGGTACGCGCCGTCAAGCGTGGGGCTGCCTGGAAGTTTAGCGTTGGCAAGGCAGTTGTCGGTTGCTAACGGAAAAAGAGCAGCAGCAATCGCAGATGCTGCCGCTGGTAGGTAAGCTGCTTAAAGATCTTTCATGCTATTTTTGAGTTTATAGCCAGAGTGAAATTTGACCACGCGACGTGCTGAGACCTCATAGGGTTCGCCTGTTTTAGGATTGCGGCCAGGTCGCGCGGATTTGTCTTGTTGGATAAAATCCCCCAAATGACTAATCTTAAGGTGATTGCCTTGCGCAAGAATCTCAATGATGCTTTCTACAAAAGCATCCACATGAGCACGCGCTTGAGGTTGAGAATAATGGAGTTTTTGCATCAACTGCGCAATTAGTTCGCGCTTCGTGAGCGTACCCTGCGTTTCAATATGCTTGTCTTGAGCAAGATCAAATTCAGGGTGATGGGTAGCGTCATTATCATTAGTCACATTGTTCTCCTCGGCCAATACCAAAATAATGAAAACCTAAAGTTAATAAATGTTCTGGGTCATATAAATTCCGTCCATCAAAAATAACAGGGAATTTTAAACTAGATTTTATCACACTAAAGTCTGGACTTTTAAACTCACGCCATTCGGTGACAATCACTAAGGCATCGGCGCCTTGGAGCGCCTCTGTTGCAGATGCGGTAAGCGTTAAATTTTTTTCATGTGGATAAGCATGACGAATCGCATTCATTGCTTGCGGATCAAATGCTTGTACTTTTGCGCCAGCAGCAAATAAAGCTTCAATCAAAGTCCGGCTCGAAGCATCACGAATGTCATCAGTATTAGGTTTGAAAGCTAGGCCCCAGAGTGCAAAGGTTTTATTTTTTAATTGCTTTTTAAAAAAATATTGAATTTTTTCAAAGAGTACTAACTTTTGGCGTTGGTTCACTTCATGAACTGCTGTCAAGAGTTCAGGTTGATAACCTGCTTGCATAGCGGTAGTGCGTAAAGCTAAAACATCTTTAGGAAAACAAGAGCCGCCATAACCACATCCTGCATAAATAAAATGGTAGCCAATACGTTGATCAGCGCCTATCGCCAAGCGAATTTTTTCAATATCAGCATGTAAAAATTCGGCAATGCGACTCATTTCATTCATAAAACTAATTTTGGTGGCAAGCATAGCATTAGCAGCATATTTGGCGAGTTCAGAAGAGCGAATATCCATGACAATAATACGATCATGATTGCGATTAAAAGGCGCATACAGTAATTTCATAAGATTGATCGCTTGCGCATGGTCTGTTCCAATAATGATCCGGTCAGGACGCAAGCAATCATCAATAGCCGAGCCTTCTTTTAAGAATTCAGGATTAGAGACTACGGCAAAATCAATATCACTGCCACGTTTTTTTAATTGCTCTTGAATCACCGCGGTGACTTTATCAGAGGTGCCTACTGGAACAGTAGATTTATTGACAATGACTTTAAACTCTTGCATATGTTGGCCGATGCATTGGGCAACCTCTAGAACATAACGCAAATCAGCGCTGCCATCTTCATCTGACGGTGTGCCCACAGCGATAAAGATAATGTCAGAATTTTTAATAGCATGTAAAAAATCTAAAGTAAATTCAAGATGACCATTGGCAAGATTGCGTACTAAAAGGGTATTAAGCCCAGGTTCATAAATAGGACTTTGGCCTTGTTTAAGTTGCTCAATTTTATTTTGATCAACATCAACGCCAATCACATGATTGCCCACATCCGCAAAACAAGTTCCTGTAACTAAGCCTACATAGCCAGTGCCAAATACTGCAATGCGCATTATTTTATCCTTCCATAAATATCATCATAGCGTTGAATATCCTCTTCACTTAAATAATCGCCCACCTGTACTTCAATGACTCGTAGAGGCTGATTCGTTAAATTTTCTAGGCGATGCCGCGCTTTGACAGGAATATAAATTGCCTCATTAACTTGATAGTCACGCTGCATGGTATCAACGGTGACCGTCGCAACTCCTTGAACCACAACCCAATGCTCGGAGCGATGTTCATGGCTTTGAAGCGATAAGCGTCCGCCCGGAGCTACTTCAAGGATCTTGACCTGAAATGTCTCCATCAGCGCTAAAGTTGTATAAGTACCCCAGGGACGCGAATATGTGCGGCCAGTTTCATTTAAACTCATTGTTTTATCAAGAAATTTTTATGTCATTGTAACGGGGGATGAAGGATTACACAAACGTAGCATTCGTGCTTTGTGAAAGAAGCTTCGCATTTTGAAGGGCGAATGGTATATTAATAAAAAATTTCTGTAAGATTCTGGTGTTAATCGCATTAATCCCTGCTTATAATCCTATCGAAAATCTACCAGGTTATATCAGTGAGCTGCTAAATAAAAAAATATTTTCTAAAGTTGTGGTAGTCAATGATGGTAGCACACAAGATTATGACCCTATTTTTAGCATACTTAAACACAGCGCCGATGTCGTCATCTTAAAGCATGCAATAAATCGAGGTAAGGGCGCAGCGCTTAAAACCGGTTTAAATTATATTGCTTGTGAATTTCCTAATATAGTTGGAGTAGTCACTATCGATGCCGATGGCCAACATAGTATTGAAGATGCCTGTAATATAGCACAGGCACTGTGCGCGCGTCCGCAACATCTGATAGTAGGCGTACGTAATTTTAAAGGGCAGGTGCCTTTTAGAAGTTTGTTAGGAAACACCTTAACGCGCTATACCTTACGAATCGTTGCGGGCATTAAGCTCACAGACACCCAATCAGGCTTGCGCGGGATTCCTATAAAGTTGATCGCAACTTTATTACGGATTGAAGCAAATGCATATGAATTTGAGTTAGATATGCTCATTGCCGCCAATCAACATGGCTTTAAGATAGAAGAGTTGCCGGTGCAAACGATTTATCTTAACGGTAACACCCGTTCGAGTTTTAGACCTTTATGGGATTCATTAAGAATTTATTTTGTGTTATTTCGCTTTAGCATCATCGCTATTTTATCAGCGATTTTAGATTATGGTATATTCATGTTAATTTATTTTTTGATTGCACATAATGTGATGGCCGCATTGATTTGTGGTCGCGTAGTTTCAGTAACTTTTAATTATTTAAATGTGCGGCATTATGCTTTTCGTTCGCATGAGAGCCATATCCACACGCTACCTAAATATTTGGCATTGGCACTTGTATCAGGTTTAATCGCTTATGCGCTGATTGTGGGAATGATGGATTTATTAAGCTGGCACGTCGTCTGGGCAAAAGTTGTGGCTGAATTTGTGATGTTCATTATTAATTTCTTGATTCAAAGAGATTTTATTTTTAGGAGGCCCAAACTTTGACCCGTTTAAAAAAGATAATAACTTGGACAGTGAGTTTATTGATTTTAATTTTAGGAATTACTTTTACATTATTAAATCCAGAGTTTGTTATTATTAATTTAGGATTTAAAGTTTTTTCTATGCCGTTAGTACTATTAATTTTATTGGTGTTTATCTTGGGTGTGTGTTTAGGGTTTGGTATCAGTTTGGGACAAATTTTGTTTAATCGTCGAGTTCGTTCTTAAGGGTCTTAAATCTTTTTTTAAAATTTTGCCTACCGCGCTTTTAGGTAGGCTTGCTACAAATTCGACTTGATGAGGAACTTTATAGGCTATTAAACGCTCACGGCAAAATTTGATCACCGCTTGCGCGTCAAGTTCAGACTGCACTTCTTTAACAATGAGGGCTTTAACAATTTCGCCATGTTGTTCATCTGGAACACCAATAACCGCGACTTCATTAACGCCCGGTAAAGTTTTGAGTAAATTCTCTATTTCATTAGGAAATACTTTAAAGCCTGAAACAATAATCATGTCTTTGATACGGTCTACCAAATAAACAAAGCCTTGTTTATCGATATACGCAGCGTCTCCAGTTTTTAGCCAGCCCGTAGCACTTAAAACATGCTGCGTTTCGGCTTCATTATGCCAATAGCCTTGCATCACTTGAGGGCCAGAAATACAAAGTTCACCAATCTCACCTATAGGCAAATCCTGATCTTCATGATCGCGAATTGCGATTTCAGTAGAGGGAACAGGCAATCCAATACTGCCAATAAATTTTTTGGCCTTAACAGGGTTAATGCATACGACCGGGGAAGCTTCAGTGAGGCCATAACCTTGAGTAATAACACAGTGCGTAAGGTTTTGCCAATCATCAGCGATTTTTTGTTGTATGGCCATGCCGCCGCCCATGGTCATTTTTAATGAGCTGAAATCAAGTTTCTGAAATTCAGGTTGGTGCAAGAGCCCATTAAATAAAGTGTTTACGCCATTGATGCACGTAAATTTGATGGTCTTTAGAGTTTTAATAAGTTCAGGTAAGTCACGCGCATCAGCGATAAGAACGCTCAACCCACCCAATTTGAAAAAGACCAAGACATTAACCATCAAAGAAAAAATATGATAAAGGGGTAGTGCAGTAATAATAATTTCGCTGCCTTCAATTAAATCTTCGCGAACCCAGAGATAGCATTGCAGCAAGTTGCTCATGAGATTTTGATGGCTCAACATCGTGCCTTTAGGGCTACCGGTCGTGCCGCCAGTATATTGAAGAAATGCGAGATCCTGCGCGCTGATGTTAGTGGCTTTAAAAGGATAATTCGAGCCTTTTTTTAAAGTTTCTAAAAAACGAATATGTTGCGGCAGATGAAAGGTGCGTACCGCATGCTTTATATAACGAAGATAAATATTAATAAATAAATTTTTTGGCCAAGGCTGTAAATCACCTGAGCTCGCCACAATAATGTGTTTAACATGAGTTTCTGCAAGAATTGGAATAAGTTCATGAATAAAATTTTCTAACACCACTAAAACCGTAGCGCCTGAGTCAGCAAGCTCATGTTTCAATGCCGGTGCTTTATCAAGAGGATTTAAATTAACCACTACCAAGCCTGCAAGCAGGGCGCCAAAAATCGTAATGGGATAGTGCAGCATGTTAGGCAGCATCACTGCCAAACGTTCACCTTTGGCTAATTTTAATTCGTGTTGACAAAAACTAGCAAAATGTTCGGCATAAGTTTTAAATTCAGCATAATTTAAAGTCCGATATAAAAAAGTATAAGCAGGGTGGGTGGCAAACTTTTCACAACTCGAAAAAAACAGATCTTGTAAGGTCTCACCTTTATAGTTAATGGTGTTGGGAATATTTGAAGGATAAGACTTAAGCCAAATAGGATCCATAATTAAAAGATCGAAGCTGCAATGAACTCATTGTAACCATGTTCCACTGTAAAAGGCGAATCTTGTTACAAACCTAAAGTCAGCGTTTTGAAGTACAATGGGTATATAGTAAAATAAAAAAAAGAGTGGCTTTATTATGGTAAATCCAATCACATTTCAAAATATTAATTTTTCTGACACGGTGAATAACTTAGATTTTACTAAAAATATGTTATTAACACTGGTAATCCTGATCGCCGTATGGGTGTTTTATCTAGTGTTACGCCTTGTTATTGCTAAGCGTTGCCGCAATTTAAAAAAACGGTATACCTGGCAGACACGAATATTTTATACTTTTTTGTTTATCTCAGTCTTTTTATTTGGGCGTATTTGGTTTGGTGGTTTACAAGATCTAATTACTTTTTTAAGTATCATCGCCGCCGCTTTAACCATTACTCAAAAAGAATCTTTGATGAATCTTTCAGGCTGTGCGCTTATCTATTGGCGAGAATTATTTCATACCGGGGATCGCATTAAAGTAGGCGAATATTATGGTGAGGTGACTTCGATCCGCACTTTTTATTTTCAGATGTTAGAGTGTAATCCCAATGCAAGCGGCGATCAAACTACGGGCAGAATCGTTAAAGTGCCGAATGGTTTAGTGATTACCGCACCCTTGATTAATTTTAGTGAAATGATCCCTTTTATTTGGCAAGAATTTTCAATAATAGTAACTCCTGATAGCGATTATGAAACCGTGCGGCAATTTATGATCGAGCAAATTGATCAACGTATAAAACATTATTATCTTGAATCTAAGCATTACTTAAAAAAATATGTACGTAATAATTTTATTTCAGAACAAACCCTAAAGACACAAAGCTTTATCAAAATCCATATCGCTGAACCCAGAGGTATTGAAATCACAGTGCGTTATCTTTGTTTACCAGCAGAGCAACGCCAGGTAGAAACTCAGGTCACTGAAGCGCTATTGACGCATCTCAAAACTACAGGCATCGCGCAGTTAGCTTTATAACTCTCAGGCCTTGAATTTTTATTACGCCATCCCCATGTTAAATTCATTATATAATGTTAAGGAAAAATTATGTCCAGAGAGCCCGATGCGCAAGAGCCTAAGCCATTACTTGCCCAGGAACAAATTGCTACCTTAGAAAAAAATCTCGCTGCTGAAAAAGCACGGGCAGATGAAAATTGGGATAAATTATTGCGAGCGGTAGCGGAACTTGAAAATGCTAAACGCCGTGCAGAAAAAGACGTTGCTAGCGCGCACAAATATGCATTAGAACGCTTTGTGAACCAGCTCATTCCCGTTTTAGATAGCTTAGAAAATGCACTGGTTAATTTTGATGCGGATGCCAGTAATGCGAATTCAATGCGTGAAGGCATCGTGCTCACCCTAAAAATGTTCAACGAAGCGCTCGCTAAAATGGGCGTCACTGAATTAAATCCTCTTGATGCGCCTTTTAATCCACAATTACATGAGGCCATGTCTATGCAAGAAGTAGTCGATAAGCCGAACAATACGGTAATAGTGGTTTTGCAAAAAGGTTACCAACTTCATGATCGCGTGGTTCGACCAGCGCGGGTGATCGTTGCTAAAAACCCCTCTTGAAATTATAAAAGCTAAACCCCATGTAGAGATAAATAGGCTAAAAAACTAGGAGATAAAAATGCCCAAGATTATTGGAATTGACTTAGGAACTACCAATTCATGTGTTGCAGTGATGGAAGGTAAAAACTGGCGTGTGATCGAAAATTCTGAAGGTGCACGTACAACCCCATCAGTAGTAGCTTATACCGATGAAGGTGAGGTTTTAGTAGGTCAAGCCGCAAAGCGTCAAGCGGTGACCAACCCTAGAAATACTTTTATTGAAGTAAAGCGTTTAATTGGCCGAAAATTTGACGATCGTGAAATCCAAGAGCTCGTGATTCCACACATGGCTTACAAAATTATTAAAGCAGACAACGGCGATGCCTGGGTTGAAGACAGTAAAGGCAGTAAAAAGGCCCCGCCCCAAGTTTCAGCAGAAATTTTACGAAAAATGAAAAAAACCGCTGAAGATTTTTTAGGTGAAACCGTGAGCGAAGCAGTCATTACCGTACCTGCTTATTTTAACGATGCACAACGTCAAGCAACGAAAGATGCGGGTCGTATCGCTGGCTTAGAAGTAAAGCGGATTATTAACGAGCCAACAGCAGCAGCTTTAGCATATGGGATTGATAAAAACACCCAGAAAGACTCCGTGGTAGCAGTATATGACTTAGGGGGTGGTACTTTTGATATCTCAATTATTGAAATTGCTAAAGTCGAAGGCGAGAGTCAAATCGAAGTACTCGCAACCAACGGTGATACTTTTTTAGGGGGCTCAGATTTTGACCGTCGTTTAACTGAATATTTGGTAGAGGAGTTTCAAAGAGAATCCGGCATCGATCTTAAAAAAGATATGTTGGCAATGCAACGTTTACGCGAGGCCGCTGAAAAAGCCAAAATTGAATTATCTTCAAGCCAACAAACCGATATTAATCTGCCTTATATCACCGCAGATGCTTCGGGGCCAAAACACTTAACACTTAAAATTACACGTGCTAAATTTGAGTCATTAGTTGAAGATTTAATTAAAAAAACCATTGAACCCTGCAAAAAAGCTTTAGCGGATGCTAAATTAGCAGTGTCAAAAATTGACGAGGTAATTTTAGTCGGCGGACAAACACGGATGCCTAAAGTCCAAGAAATGGTGAAAGATTTTTTTGGCAAGGAGCCTCGTAAAGATGTAAACCCCGATGAGGCAGTTGCCATCGGTGCTGCAATTCAAGGCGGCGTATTGGCAGGCGATGTTAAAGATGTGCTCTTGCTTGATGTTACACCTTTGTCTTTAGGAATTGAAACCATGGGCGGGGTGATGACAAAGCTTATTGAGCGTAACACCACCATCCCAACTAAGAAAAGCCAAACCTTTTCAACCGCTGATGATAATCAGCCTGCTGTGACCATTCACGTCTTACAAGGTGAACGTGAAATGGCGAGTGCAAATAAATCTTTGGGGCGTTTTGATTTAGCTGGCATTCCACCCTCACCTCGGGGTACCCCACAAATCGAAGTAACTTTCGATATTGATGCAAATGGTATTTTGAATGTTTCGGCAAAAGACAAAGCCACAGGCAAAGAGCAATCGATTGTCATTCGTGCTTCAAGCGGTCTATCTGAAGATGAAATTAACAAGATGGTACAAGATGCTGAAGCAAATGCTGAAGAAGATAAAAAATTCCATGAATTAGCCAATGCACGTAATCAAGCAGACGGTTTGATTCATGCCAGCAAAAAATCTTTAAGTGATTTAGGTGATAAAGTTTCAGGCGAAGATCGTTTAAAAATCGAAACAGCAATTAAAGACCTGGAAGAAGTGGTGAAAGGAGATAACAAAGACGTTATCGAAACACGCACTAAAGCATTATCAGAAGCTTCAGCAAAACTTGCCGAAATGCTCTATCAACAACAAGCCCCAAGCGATGCGCAAGCTAATGGTACTGAGCAAGCCGCTGGCACTGAAAGTGCTCAAGCTGCTGATCATGATACCGTTGACGCAGAGTTTGAAGAGGTAAAAAAAGACGACAATAAGAAAAAATAAAAATGGCAAAACGCGATTACTACGAAGTCCTGGGGCTGCAAAAAGGTGCTTCCGATGATGAAATTAAAAAAGCTTTTCGCCGTCTTGCGATGAAACATCATCCTGATAAAAATCAGGGCGACAAAGCTGCAGAAGAAAAATTTAAAGAAATTAACGAAGCTTACGAAGTATTAAGCGACGCAAAAAAGCGGGGTTTGTATGATCAATTTGGTCATGCAGGCATTGATCCTTCCATGGGCGCTGGACGCGGCGGTGGGCATGGTTTTCATCAGGGTAGCGCTGCTGATTTCTCTGAAGCCTTTGGCGATATCTTTGGTGATATTTTTGGTGGGCGTGGCGGCCAACGTCAGCAAGCGCACAACAATCGCGGTGCTGATTTACGTTATCGCCTCGACATTAGTTTTGAAGAAGCTTTTCACGGGGCCAGCAAAAATATTCAATTTTCAGCATTTAGTAGTTGCGAACCTTGTAAGGGCTCAGGGGCTAAAGCAGGCAGTACTAAAGTAACCTGTACCATGTGTAAAGGTCAGGGCGTGGTACGGATGCAACAAGGTTTTTTTGCCGTACAACAAACTTGCCCAACATGTCATGGCAGTGGACAAATCATCAAAGATCCCTGTACCTCATGTCATGGTCAAGGACGGATCCATAAGCGTCGCGAACTTGCTGTAAAAATTCCCGCAGGAATCGATGATGGTGATCGCGTGCGTTTAGCGGGTGAGGGGGATGCTGGTGAAAGCGGCGGAACTCCAGGCGATCTTTATGTAGAAATTCATGTAAAAGCGAATCCTTTATTTACACGCGAAGGAACACATTTACATTGTGAAGTGCCGATTAGTTTTGTCACCGCTGCGCTAGGAGGGGAAATTGAAATTCCCACCGTCGATGGTAAAGTAAAATTAAAAATTCCCGAAGGCACGCAAAGCGATAAAGTGTTTAGGTTGCGCGGCAAAGGCTTTAAATCATTACGCGGTTCAGTAGTAGGTGATTTACTCTGCAAAGTCAGTATTGAAACGCCCGTTAACTTGAGTGACAAACAAAAAACTTTATTAAAAGAATTCGATCAGCTGATTAAAGAAGGCGGAACCAAGCACAGCCCCAAGGCTTCAAGCTGGTTTGAAGGGGTGAAGCGATTCTTTTCGAGTGCATCTTAAAGATCAATAAATAAACAGTTGAATTTATGATCAAACACTGTTAAATTGATTTTTATTTGATCTGCTTTTAAATTGCACAAAATGAATTATTCCCATGACCGCACTTTTAAAAAA
>JAGVKT010000083.1 GCA_020050355.1 Gammaproteobacteria bacterium
AAAGGCCTTGTTTCTTAAAATTAATACCCTTGCCACACCGGGCGTAGCAAGCTACGCCCCTACGGCATGACCTTTCTGCTACGGGAACAAACAGTGAAATTTTACGTTAGTTTTTTATATAACTTCGCATCTTGAACTGCATTTGGTATAGTACGCTAGCAGCACATCCGCTGACCATGCTAAAATAATTCTTATCCCACTCCGCCACATCTACACCTATGAGCACGCTCAATATTCCCAATACTTTAACTTGGTTGCGTATTTTACTCATTCCTGTGTTTTTGCTGTGCTTTTATCTTCCCTTTGAATATGCGCGCATGCTCGCTGCATTTTTCTTTTTATGCGCCGCCATCACCGATTGGCTTGATGGTTTTCTTGCACGCACTCTAAAACAAACTTCTGCCTTCGGCGCTTTTCTTGATCCTGTAGCTGATAAACTCATGGTCGCGGTAGCTTTGATTTTATTAGTTGTGCAATACCCTACTTTCTGGATGGCCATTCCCGGAATGGTCATCGTGTGCCGTGAAATTGTCATTTCCGCACTGCGTGAATGGATGGCTGAATTAGGCCAACGCGCCGTCATCAAAGTCTCTTTTGTCGGCAAAATGAAAACCAGCGTACAAATGATCGCCATCCTTATATTGCTCTCGCAGCCTACTGATTTTAACAATCCCATCGTCATTTTAGGCTTTGTACTCATGTATGTTTCAGTTTTCTTGACATTGTGGTCGATGTTCGTCTATCTTGGTTTAGCTTGGAAAACCTTAAGACATTTACCCTAAAAAAGGATCTCTATTTATGCTTAAAAAATTACGCACACGCCTCAGCACTTTTGCCATTCTCACACTTTCAGCGCCCTATCTTTTTGCCAGTGAAAGCAATGCGCCCGCAATGCCCTGGGAAGGCCCACTACAAACTATCATGCAATCCATTTCCGGACCTGTAGCAAAAATCGTAGGCGTAATCGCCATTGTACTCGCAGGCTTTGGTATCGCTTTTGGCGAATCAGGTAGCGGCGTACGGCGCTTATTTCAAGTAGTCTTAGGACTGGCCATTGCTTTTACCGCTGCAAGTATTGTATCTACTTTATTCGTACAGCCAGGCTCTTAAACCATGACACCGGGTTACCAAATCGCGGTTCATAATTCGCTCACAACCCCGATCCTACTCGCAGGAGCGCCGCGAACTTTTACGATCTTAAACGGCACGTGCGGAGCAGCGATAACCCTTGGCCTTCATTCTTGGTATGCACTACCGATTTTTTTTCTTGCTCAAGGTTTAATGATTTATTTCACCAAACAAGATCCTTATTTTTTACAAACTACTTTACGACATATTAAGCAAAAGGATTATTACGGTGTTTAATTTAAATGAATACCGCAAAATCAATGACCGCTTAACCGATTTATTACCTTGGGCGATTCTGGCTGCACCCGGAACCATTTTAAATAAAGATGGTTCCTTTCAAAAAACTCTAAGATTTCGTGGCCCAGACCTTGAATCATCGACGCCACCACAACTCGTCGCTGCAACCGCACGCCTCAACAACGCCTTAAAACGCTTAGGTTCTGGCTGGGCCATGTTTATTGAGGCACGTCGTAAAAAAGCACTAAACTATCCTGAAGAAGGCTGCTTCCCAGAACCCCTGAGCTGGCTGATTGATGCCGAGCGCCGAGATATTTTTGAACGTGAAGGTGAGCACTACGAAAGCGTTTATTACCTCTCTTTTTTATATTTACCACCGCGTGAATCTGTAGCAAAACTTAGCAAATTTTTTTATACCCATCAAAATAGCACTGAAGCCAACAAACAACATGATTATCAAAAAACTTTAGATTTTTTTAACACGACGGTTGATCGGCTCTTTGATATCTTACGCGATTTCATGTTTGCAGCTTCGCTATTGAATGATGAAGAAACCCTAACTTATTTACATAGTTGCATCTCTCATAAATATCATCACGTGCGTGTACCCGAAGTCCCTGCTTATCTTGACAGCATTCTCGCAGACAGCGCCTTGGTCGGAGGTTTAGCACCGATGTTAGGCGATCAGCATCTGCGGGTATTATCGATCATGGGTTTTCCTGCAAGTACCGTTCCGGCAATTTTAGATCAACTCAACCACTTACCTTTAGAATACCGCTGGGTCACGCGCTTTTTACCCCTTGATAAATTAACTGCTGAAAAGGTATTGCGCGAATATCGCCGTAAATGGTTTGCAAAACGCAAAGGCATGCTCTCTCTCGTAAATGAAATTTTTTCTAAATCCGAAAGTGCTTTACAAGATTCTGCTTCTTTACGTAAATCACAGGATGCTGATGAAGCGATCCAAGAACTCGCAGAAGATTATGTTTCTTTTGGATACTATACTGCTACCGTAACAATATGGGATAAAAATCCTAATACTGCTCAAGACAAGCTGCGCGAAATAGAGCGCATCATTAATGGTTTGGGCTTTGTCACAGTGGCCGAAAGTGTCAATGCAGTTGAGGCTTGGCTCTCTTCGCTTCCAGGTCAAGTCTATGCCAACGTACGCATGCCTCTTATTCACAGCTTGAATCTCGCACATTTAATTCCTTTCTCCGCTGCTTGGGCTGGCCCAGAATGGAACGAACACTTCAATGCGCCGGTGCTGATGTACGCTAAAACTATGGGCAACACACCCTTTCGCATCAGCAACTTTGTAGGCGATGTCGGTCACCAAATGATTATTGGTCCAACGGGTGCCGGAAAATCCGTACTGCTCACCATGATGGCATTACAATTTTTACGTTACGAAAATGCACAAGTATTTATTTTTGATAAAGGCGGTAGCTTTTTAGCTGCAACCCTAGGTGTTAATGGGCAATATTACGATGTCGGCTCACACCATACCAACGGCCTAGTATTTCAGCCACTCGCACATATCGACCAAAATGAAGAACGCATTTGGGCTTCGGAATGGGTCTTAGATCTTATTAAAAACCAAAATATTGCCATCACTCCAGAAATAAAAGAAAGCATCTGGAATGCCCTAAGCAATCTTGCGCATACGCCCAAACATCAGCGCACCATCACCGGCTTATGCGCATTGGTACAAGATCAAAAAATTCGCATAGCCCTTGAACCTTATGCTCTGGGAGGGCCTTATGGCGACATCCTGGACGCTCATGAAGAATATCTATCTCAAGGCTACTTCCAATGTTTTGAAATGCAAGAACTCATGCAAGTTCCAGAAATTATTCCACCAGTATTAAATTATATTTTTCATACCTTACAAAAACGTTTTGATGGCCGACCCACGCTGTTAATTCTCGACGAGGCCTGGCTTTTTTTAGAACATTCACTCTTTGCGAACAAAATTAAAGAATGGCTAAAAACTTTACGTAAGCTCAACGTCTCTGTGATTTTTGCAACACAATCTGTGGATGATGCCTTAAATTCATCCATTGCCTCAAGCCTCCTTGAATCTTGCCCTTCAAGAATTTTTTTACCTAACGATCGAGCGCTTGAACCCAACGTCCAAGCCAAATATTCTGAATTAGGTCTAAATGAAAAACAAATCAACATTATTGCCCACGCCACGCCCAAACGTCATTATTATTTTGAATCACCACAGGGCAATGCCTTGTTTGATTTGAATTTATCAGCACTGGCATTAACATTTTGTGGCGCCCTACCACCATTAGCGCAAAAAGAATTACGCAAACTTTATCACGCGCATCCTGCCGATAAATTTTTATTTAATTATTTAGAACTTTCTGGATTACAATGGGCCAGCAAAATTATTAAAGAACGCACTTAAAAGTATTCGAGGATAGCAACAATGCACGAATTTACGCGCAATCGCGAGACAGTACATTATAACTACAGCGACATCGGAACACCTTTTCACGAAGCCTATCAAGAAACCGCAGGATCCCTAGGACAACTCGTCAATAAAACTAAATATTGGCGCATCTTCGCCTGCTTTTGTTTTTGCGTAAATTTATTGTTATCATTGTGGCTACTTGCCGCTATTAGAACACCCTGGATCCAGGTAAAAGTAGCACAGATGGTGGGTAATGGCTTTGTAGAACGTGTTGCCTATCTCAATGACTATGTGAGCGCCAATGAAATTCAGAAATAGCAAAAATAACACCAACACTGAATCCCCTTATGTAAAGGCACAACAAGAATGGACCACACGTTTAGGCAGTGCACAATCACAATTAATTAACTGGCAATTAATCGGCTTAGGCTCAGTTATCCTTAGCATCCTACTACTGATCGCACTTATTACAGTGACCTTAAAACATAAAGAATACGTCTATGTCGCCCAAGTCAGCCCAAATGAAAACGTCGTGAATACCGTAAGCTTAAATAAAATGGTAACACCTACACAAGCACAACAAGCCTATTTTATCGCACAATTCATCAACCAAATTATGACTTTACCGCTTGATCCTGTCGTTGCACGCAATAATTGGCTTTCTGCTTACCAAAAAGTCAGCGGACCCGCAGTGGCACAGTTAACTGCCTTTGCTCAGAGCATCAATCCTCTCGCTAACCTCGGCACTATGACAAGCTCAGTTGAAATCAATAATTTTAATGCTGTGTCTAACAATTCTTTACAATTCACTTGGACGCAAATCACGTACGATGATCAAGGACAAATAAATCAAAAAAAAGTTTACAACGGCCTATTTACAGTAGTTCAAGGCGCACCTCCTACCGATGTTAAAAGCATTTTAGATAATCCCTTTGGACTCAAAATTACTTACTTTAGTCTTAACAGTGAGGCACAATCATGAGATGTAATTTTAAAATTTGGATGAGCGCAAGCAGCACTTTGTTAATATGCGCGTGTAGCACCACACCATCTGCCAATTCTCAATCTACACAAATAACCCATCAACAACCCGTAGTTTATCAACAAACACAAAATGCCGATCAACCCCAAAATATTCAAACACAATATGTTCCCGTAGCCGTACCAGGACAGCTCATGCCCGTTCCCTCAACAGCACAAACCACAAAAACACCTAAGTTCGCTTCACCAACGCAGGCCGTCGACTATGCCAATAAACAAGCTACGGTCCAACCCTCCAGCAATCAATTTTTTAATGCGATGATGACTTATAATTATATGCCCGGAGTGCTTTATACGATTTACACGGCGCCTATGCATATTACCGATATTTCTTTAGCGCCAGGTGAAAAATTAATTTCAGAAGCTGCAGGCGATACATTAAGATGGCAGGTAGCACAAACTTACAGCGGGTCAGGCAGTAATTTAACCCAACATATTTTAGTGAAACCCTCGCAAAGCGGCTTAACCAATACTATGGTAATCACCACAGATCAGCGTGTTTATCACCTAATACTCCAATCTACTGACAGCAGTTACATGGCTTCAGTACAATGGGTTTACGGCAACAATGACATGGTTAGCTACGGCAATAATGCGAGCGCCAATCCAGCAATGACAGCAACCAGCAGTGATAACGCCTCTGTCGATTTAACCAAACTCAACTTTAATTATAAATTCGGTATGGTAAGTGGCTCACAACCCGCTTGGTACCCTGTACGCGTGTTTAATGATGGCCGCCAAACTTATATTCAATTACCGCAAAATTATGATTCCACACAATTGCCCATGCTCTTTGTTGCAGACGACAGCGGCAATTATGGCACTACCGTAAATTGGCGCTACCGCGTTCCTTACATGATTGCTGATGTGGTCATCAAAAATGCACGTTTACAAACCGGTGTACCAAGTACTAGTGAAACAGTAGTACAAATCGAATATACAGGCTCATAAGCATGACTGATCCGCAACCATCCAAATTACTCAAGCCCGGCAAATTGCCGATCATGACTTTAAATAAAAAACTTATTATTGCTTTGGTATGCATCGTATTAGTGGTATTTTTATCAATCATTATCAGCGCACTCAGCGTTCCGCCACACAATGACAATGACGCCATAAAAGCAACCGATAACTCCCAGGCGCTACAAGTGGGCTTAGCGACACTAAATAATCTACCTAATAGCTACGGTGCTAGCGATCAAATCAATACCATCATGACCCGAGGTTTTGGAGGACCTGCCTTACAAAAATTAATTACTGCACTGCAAACGCAACAAGCACAACTTGAGCAACAACTAAATCAATTAAAAGCACAAGCACCTATGAATCAATATAATATGCAGGCTTCTAACAGCTCTATTTTTTTTGCAGGCGGCGCTCCAGCATCACAAAATCAAGCAACATCTGCTATACCAACGACACCCGCAACAACAAAAACCGCACCCAGCAGCACTGGGACCAGCAATGATTCTTACGCACAACAAAACATGCAGGGGCAAAAACTTGATTTTTTAACAAGCCAGCCTAACAAAGATATTTACAATAACAACACCGTGCAATATCCAGCATCCCCTTATATTCTTCAAGCAGGCAGCGTGATTCCAGCCGTCTTACAAACCACAATCTCTACCGATTTACCTGGCGTAATCACTGCTATTGTAACTCAAGATGTTTATGACTCTATCAGCGGTAAATTTTTACTCATCCCACGTGGCTCGCGTTTAATTGGTGAATACAATTCTAATATCGCTTATGGCCAAACCGAAGTACAAGCAAAATTCACCCGCTTAATTCGTCCAGACGGTACGTCAATTCTACTACCCAATCAACCTGGCGTTAATGGCGTAGGCACTTCTGGCTTATCCGACGAAGTAAACAACCACTGGAGCAAAATCATTGGCGCTGGAGTTCTTGCTGCACTCTTCAACATCCCAGGAATCATCGCCACCAATCAAATGAACAACAATACCAACGTGGTGTATAGCAACAACGGCACTTATACCACCAATCAAAATTTAGGTAATGTGGCCGGCGCTTCAGCATTGCAAGGCGTAGGCCAAACCGCATCTAGCATAGGCAATGCTATTGCCAACAAAAGCTTAAATATTCAACCAACATTAATCATCAACGCTGGCTACCAATTTTCTATCATGGTCACCAAAGATATCATTTTACCGCCCTATGCCACCAATAACACGGCTTCTTGACCATGAGTTTATTATGATAAGACGCTATGCGAATATTTTATTACTCAGCAGTTTAGTGTTAAAAAGCTATGCCATGATACCAGGACTGCCAACAGGCAATTCAACTCCCACCACACAAAATAGCAGCGATTTCGCAGCTTTATTACAACAAAATACCAATCAAGCCTTGCAAATATTTCAAAACGTAACTTATAAAAAATTATCTGAAGGCCAAGATCAAAATTATTTTTTTAACAATGATGCCAACAGCAATGGCGCTAATCTATTAAAACAAGAACTCACGTCACCAGAGAATTAAACTATGGATGAAACCACCAACGTCTTAACACCTCTTATTTTTTCAAGCATGCAGAGTACTTATGTGAGCAAGCTCACGCAGGCATTTACCAGCATTGATCACTATGCGATACAGCTTTTTTACATCCTTGCTGCCTTAGAAATCGCTTTTTTTGGAATCATTTGGGCACTACGACAACAAGAAATGATGGGTAATTTTTTATTAAAAATTTTAAAGTTAGGCTTTATTTTTTTTATTATCAGCCATTATCAATATTTACTCAGCATCCTCGTGAGCGGATTTGCAGGAGTAAGCCTGAATGCGTCTAGCGCCAAAGCCGCATTAATTTTATTTAATCCCGATAAAATCTGGAGTTTTGGTTTTGATAGCAGTATTTCTTTATTACAATTAGCAGTGCAATATGGTACCACCAATATCGGCATTACCATGATTTATCTGGTCTTGGGTTTTGGTTTATTATTTATGTTTGCGCTCATCGCCGCTCAAGTACTTATCCTGGTGATTAGCTTTTATATTTTATCTTTGTTAGCACTACTACTTTTACCTTTTGGTACATTAACCTTCACGCAAAATTTATCTTACCGCTCACTCCAAGGAGTGATTGAAACCAGCGCCCGAATTTTTGCTTTTATATTAGTTTTAGGAATCGGCATCGGCATCCTAGCCAACTTACACGCAGGTGCTTTTTCGCAAAGCACCACCTTAGATCAACCTTTAGGCTTATTCTTTGCAACCTTCATCATCACCTTACTCTGCTTTACCATGCCCATGTATGCGGGACGAATTATCGGCAACTTTGGTGATTCCCTATGGGAACAAACCTCAAATGAAACCAATATCAACATTAGCACACCCACTACTTCCGTCACTACTAATGCCGTAGCTGCCGTCGCTACTGCAAGCAATCTTACCGCTAATCTCGGCAGCACTGCCTCGCAATTACCCATCATCAATGCAACAACAGCACCAATAACCGCAACGGGTGGCACCGCAGGCACAGGAAGCACAATCTTAAGTCAAAGTGTCAGCGAACTCACCAAAGCAGTAAAATTACAAAAACAAGAAGGTGTCTCACGCGAAACACTCAATAAATTAAAAACCACTTTTAAAGAAACCTTATCTAGGTAGTAAAAAATGGAACGCGCATGAACCATAAAGATCTAGCTGAAAAAAGATATCTCGACATGCTCGAAACAGCTTGTGGTAAAGCAATCATGGATTATCTACACGATAATAGCGTTATTGAAATCATGCTCAATCCCGACGGCCATATGTTTATTGAGCGCCTAGCTGAAGGCAAAAAACCCACCCACATTATCATTCCTCCAGCGCAAAGCGAAAACATTATCAAACTCGTGGCAAGCTATAAAAATCAGGTGGTCCATCAAGATTCCCCCCTCATCGCAACAGATATCGCTTTTTTGGGAGCACGCTTTCAGGGATGGTTACCACCCATAGTAAAACAGCCATGCTTTGCAATTCGTAAACGTGCAACCCATATTTTTACACTCGAAAATTATGTCCACCAAAAAGCTTTAACCCAGGAAATGGCTGAATTTCTAAAAACAGCGGTGCTAAATCACAAAAATATTTTAATTGCTGGCGGAACTGCAAGCGGCAAAACCACTTTTGCAAATGCGTTATTAGATGTTTTAAGAGACAGCAATGATCGCATCATCGTCCTCGAAGATTTACCCGAACTGCAAATAGCTTGCCAAGACCTGGTAATGTTAGCAACAACTGATACCATAAGCATGCGCGATCTCGTAAAAGGCACATTACGTATGCGTCCAGATCGGATTATCATGGGAGAAGTTCGTGATGGCGCTGCACTTGAATTATTAAAATCATGGAACACCGGACACCCGGGAGGAGTTTGTACTTTACACGCCAACAGCCTAGAAAGCACGCCATATCGGATCGAGGATTTGATTCGAGAAGTAGTCCAAAGCATCCCTCATAATTTAATTCTACAAGCCATAGACCTTATTATATTTATAGAAAGACAAAAAAACGGCCAAAGAAAAATCTCTGGAATCGGCGAATTATCAGGATTTCATAACCATCAGTACCAAGTTAAAAAATTATTCTCCAATCCATAAATCCCAACATAAATATATATATAAATAATTAAAACATAATTTTTAATAAAAAATGTAAAAATATTGAACACCCCACTATCTTTTGTCATTTTTTCTTGTTATAGTAACGCTACCAAAGACTCTGGCAATGCTTAATGAGTCTTGGTTAACAATTAAAATTAGTTCTAAATTTAAAGGAGTCCACATGATTAAGAAGACATTAGCTATCATTTTAGCTGGTTTCGTTGGCGTTACTTTAGCTGCTGCACCTGCTGCATCAACTCCCGTAACTTCAGTAACTGCAACTACCGCTACTGTAGCTCCTGCTGCTACTGTTAAAGCAACAGCAAAACATAAACATCACCGCACTAAAAGAGCTGATACAGCTGACGTAGCTGCTACTACTGCTTCATAAGAGTTTTGATGCTTATTTAAAAAACCCGCCTTGTGCGGGTTTTTTTATGTGCGTGAAGAGCATCTCAAAAAGGCTGCAATACCACTAAAAAGATAATAGCAATTAATAACACACTAGGTACTTCATTAAAAATCCGGTAAAAACGCTCAGAATAAATATTCTCATCTGCTTTAAAGATACGCACACAATAACCACAAAAAAAATGATAGCTCACCAAGAGCAATACCAACAACAACTTAAGCCATAACCATCCTACATGAACGTGTGGCTGAGCTACATACAAAACGAATAAGCACATACCAGTCAACAAACTAAGCGCCATCGCCGGCATCATAATATACCAATATAATTTATACTCCATGACTTTAAATTGCGCGCGCACTACTTCATGAGGCGAAGCTGCATGATAAACAAAAAGCCGCGGCAAATAAAATAAACCCGCAAACCAACACACCACGGCAATAACATGAACAGCAACAAAATAATTCACGGCTAAAGCCAAGCGTACTGATGCCCTAAAAGCAATATAACGCCGCCCAACATGATCAACCCCATAATTTGCAATAGCGTAAACTTAGGTTTCTTACGTTGCGGTCTTTGCTCTAACTGTGACATTTTGCTCTCCTTGATATTCCAACTGACGCAATTTTTTTGCCAATTGTTCTAACGTAGCATTAACAAATTGATAGGCTTCACTTGAACCAAATTCCCCACTTATATCGACATATTCCGATATAACGACCTGATAGGGAACCTCTAGACAATCCTTAAGTTCAAAGACAGCAACGCGCAACAACGACAACTCAACTGGATTAATTTCTTTAAGCCCACGCTGCGCCCCAACCGTAATTAATTCATCCAAGGTATTAATCTCTAAGATAACACCATTTAACAAATGTTCAAACCACTCCCAATCAACGTATTTGTGATAATCATTACGCTCTCGAAATTGCGAACTCAAAGCCGCAAAATCTTCTTGGGTATGCGCCCATTGATACAAAGCCTGCATAGCAAAGATGCGCGCCTTATGTCGAGCTTTGTAATTCATCATTGATCACTACAAAAAATTTCCAGAAGTTTACCGCTAATCCGCTCATTTGGCAATGTTTTGCTGGAAGCTGCGTTTGGTATATAATAGTCAACAAAACCCCCGATGACTCAATGGCTAAACGCAGCTTCAAACTTTATACCCGCATTTTAAATTATGTCTGGCCGTTCTGGCCCGCAATTATCCTGGCCGCGCTAGGGAATATTATCTGCGCAGGTGTAGATTCTTACAGCACTTATTTATTCAAACCGTTACTAGACAAAGGTTTTATTGCCCATGACCTGCACTTTTTAACCTTACTGCCTCTACTCATCATTGGCTTATTTTGCGCTCGGGGTATTGGCAACATTGCCTCAACTTACTTTATGGGTTATGTCAGCAAAAAAATTGTCATGACCTTCCGTAAACAAATGTTTGCCCACATCATGCGCTTACCTGCAAGATTTTTTGACCACTCCGCCTCAGCACGTTTATTATCAAAACTCACTTATAATGTTGATCAAATTATTCAAGCTACTGGAGTAACCTTCACTATTTTAATCCAACAAACATTTTTTCTTGCCGGCTTGATAGTAGTGATGTTACTCACCAACTGGCGCTTAACATTAATTATTTTTTTAGTTTTGCCTTTTTTAGTAAGCTTTGTACGCTATGTTAGTAATCGCTTTCGTAAATTATCACGTCGCATTCAAACAGCCATGGGCGATGTCATGCACATCGCTGAAGAAAGCATCGTCGGCTACCGTGAGGTTAAAATCTTTTCTGGAGAACATCAACAAATTCAACGTTTTTATGAGAGCGTGCATTATAATTTCGTTCAGGAGATGAAAGTAACCCTCATGGATGCGCTAAGCTCCCCAATCATCCAAATTTTCTGCTCCATCATCTTGGCACTCGTAATTTATTTTGCCGTAGGACGCCCAGAACAGCACACCATGAGCCCAGGAAGCTTTGTCGCCATGCTCACAGCCATGCTTGCAGCATTTAAGCCAGTACGCGACCTCAGCCAAGTCAATAGCAGCATTCAGCGAGGCTTAGCTGCGGCAGAAGGCATTTTTGAACTCTTAGACGAACCTGCAGAACAAGATACTGGCAATAAAATTCTATCTAAAGTCCTTGGCAATATTCAGCTACAAAATATAAGTTTTAGATACAAAGATGACACTACATTCATCTTAGAAAATATTAATTTAGTCATTCCTCACGGCAAAACCATTGCCCTTGTAGGACGCTCTGGCGCAGGAAAAAGCTCACTGGTCTCTTTATTAACACGTTTTTACACACCCACCATCGGAAAAATATTACTCGAAAACACCGACATCCACGACATAAAATTAAGTAATTTACGCTCGCACTTTGCCATGGTCTCACAACACGTCACCCTCTTTGACGATACAATTTTACATAACGTTGCTTACGGCAATCAGCACAATGCATCTGAAGATGAAGTCATCAAAGCTTTAAAAATAGCTCACGCTTGGGAGTTTGTACAAAGACTCCCGCAAGGCTTAAAAACGTTAGTAGGCGAAAACGGCTTTAATTTATCTGGCGGTCAAAGACAAAGAATAGCAATCGCACGCGCTATCCTAAAACACTCCCCCATTCTAATTTTAGATGAAGCAACTAGCGCACTCGACAATGAATCAGAACGTGCCATTCAATCAGCACTCGAAGAAGTACGCCGCAACCACACCGTCATTGTTATTGCCCATCGTCTTTCTACCATCGAAAATGCCGATCTTATCGTCGTTATGGATCAAGGAAAAATTATCGAACAAGGCTCACATCAAGAACTTCTCAAACAAAAAGGGCTCTACGCTCAATTACATGAATCAGCATCTTTTTCTTAACGCACGCAAAAAAAATGCTACCCAAAGGTGGCATTTTAATAATCCTCAATTATTTCTTACGAAAATTTACAACATCGCTGTTACATAGGGTATTATCCTTCACATCAGCATTACCATTAATGCGCTGAGTAAAGTGTGTTATTAAAGCCTGCACTGTTTGCGTAGCCCTCTACGTTTTTGCTATAAGCATATTCGAGACCTGTCCAAATATTGTTGCTAGGTTAAACACGATAGCCACGCGCGTATTGATAACCTTGGCTGCTGCCTCCTTGCACTAAATATGCTTGGCTGTAAGTCGGCATTAAGTACAGTCTTATAATTCATCACTGGGAAATTATAATCAGCACCCACAGCTTAATGTATGTTTTGACAAAAAAATATTTCAAAAAAAAATGCCACCCGAAGGTGGCATTTTTGATATTACTAAACTATTTTTAAAAAAGTTTAGAACATCGCCGTTACATCAAGGGTAACAGTACTATTTTTCACACCAGCATTACCATTAAGCGCTGAGTGAAGTGTGTTATTAAAGCCTGCGCTGTTTGCGTAGCCTTCTACGTTTTTGCTATAAGCGTATTCGAGACCTGTCCAAATATTGTTGATAGGTTGAACACGATAGCCGAGCACGTACTGATAACCTTGGCTGCTGCCACCTTGCGCTAAATACGCTTGGCTGTAGTCAGCATTAAGCACAGTCTTATAACCCATCACTGGGAAATTATAATCAGCACCTAAATCCCATGCTTGCGCACGTTTTTGGTTTGCAGATGAGCTAATGTTAGTCTTGGTAGCAGTAGAATCATATTCTGCTAAAAGATCAAAGCCCATAGCAGAAACTTTAGCGTTCAAGTCCCAAGCACCGTCGGTTTTGGCATTATAAGTGGTAAATTGTGAACCATTTAAATAGCCTGCACCAATATTCCAATTCACCATACCATTGGTCATGCCATAGGAAGCATTCAAGGCAAAGTTACCAATGTTATTGTTATTAGATGTGCTTAAGTTTTCTTGTTGTACTGCGCCATTAATACCGGTAACCCCATTGTGGTTGCCGCCATTAATTAAGCTTGCTACTCCATTAAACCCATAACCGTTATAACCTACAGCTGCGGTATTACCTTGTGCTTGGAATAACGTACGAGTTAATGGTTGGTTGTACATGTCAACCGTTGCAAAGCTACCAAAATCGATATCTTTATAACCTATAACTCCATAAACTGGCATTCTGCTTAAATTACCAAAAATCATATAGGCATCTTGCACAGCTACTGCTGCAGTAGTTAAGTTATTAACTCTAGATCCATTAGCATTTCTACCGGTAACGTTATCATATTGGTTACCAATGTTAGGTTTGCCTACTTGAATATAACCTGTAGCCCAATTACCCATGCTTGCAACAGTTGATAAACTTACTGCTGTCACAGACAAACGAGTTGTTGATGAACCACTTGGATTCGCACCGTTAATTGCTGGGTTAGCAAAATTATAGGTATTAGCACCATTTTGATTGGTATAGTCATAAAGTGCATCAGCTTGTAAATTGCCACCTACCGTTAAAGTAGAAAGACCTGTTTGACGCGCTTTTAATATATTCATCTCCTTACCAACACCACTATAGTTGCTCATCATCTTCCAAGATAAACTGGAATTGGTTCCCACTAAATTGCTCATACCACCCATGGATGAACCGCTTGATGAGTTAACTTGTGATTGCAACTGGTTAACTTGCGCTTGCAAGCTCGCCAATTGGGAGTTCACATCTGCATGTGCTACACCAGCACCAGCAGCGAGAACGACACCCACAGAAGTTGCGACCTTTCTCAATATCACGTTGTTTCTCCTTTCGTTAGTTTTAAATCTTTTTGTGTGGATAGACAACCTGAACATGGCTCCACACAAGCCTAGCCAGCAGAGTACAATAATTTTTTAACCAATGCAAGCTCTTTGCGCAATCAAGATTTCATAAGTGCTACAAGCGTCTTATAAAATGCAAAAAAACAATTTTATAAAATTCCAAAAGCACCTCGTGCCCCCAGATCCACACCGTTAAAGCACTAAAAAAATTTATAAGAAGTCCCTTCATAACTAGGTAACTTTATAAATAAAAAAAACTAAAAAAACTATGTTTTTATATGCATTTAAAAACACCGGAAAACACAAAGAGGCCTGATTTTGGAAAATGCAAAGTGTATTAGAAGTTGATCATTACTACAAAAAGAACACACTGCCACACCTCGGGCTGAAATTAAATTATCAACCCAACAAACAACACAATGCTTACACCAGACGTGCTTCAAGATGTGAATTTTTACTGCGATTTTTGCACCCCAATAAACCTTATCACCTTGAAGTACGATGGGTATATACCCATCGTACTTCAAAACAGCCCTTTATTTATAACTTATCAGAATGCTGTGCTAAATATTCAGCCACACCCTGAGGATTTGCTTTCATCCCCGCCTTACCTTTTTGCCAACCAGCAGGACAAACTTCGCCATGCACATCAAAGAATTCAAGCGCATCTACCATACGCAACAATTCATCCATGTTACGCCCTAAGGGCAAATCATTGACTACTTGATGGCGCACAAAACCTTTTTTATCAATAAGAAAAGTAGCACGAAAAGCAACGCCAGCCTCAGGATGCTCAACACCATAAGCCTGTGTAATTTTATGATTAATATCCGCAACCATAGTATATTTCACAGGCCCAATGCCTCCTTCTTTAATCGAAGTATTACGCCAAGCATTATGGGTAAAATGAGAATCCACAGAAACAGTAATCACTTCTACACCTTTTTTATGTAGCTCAGCAAAACGATGATCAAGCGCAATTAATTCAGAGGGACACACAAAGGTAAAATCTAACGGATAAAACACTACCACTGCATATTTATCTTTAATATGCGCTGCCAAATTATAATCATTAACAATTTGTCCATCACCCAATACTGCAGCCGCGTTAAAATCAGGTGCACGACGACCAACCAATACAAACATAAGCTTCTCCTTGTTAAAACTAAATTATAGCGCTAATCCCAGATACACCTCAAGCGCACACTTTAAGGCATCTCTAGCCACAGCCGCAACATCCCTTTATAATTGAACCACTAACAAGGCTCGGCATATGACAAAAGAGATCATTAAAAAAGCAGTAGCAATATTAAACAAAGGCGGCTTAATCGGCCTTCCCACAGAAACTGTTTATGGCTTAGCAGGAGATGCAAAAAATTCTCTCGCCCTACAAAAAATTTTTACTGCCAAAAATCGCCCTTTGAACCACCCGCTGATTGTCCACATCGGCACTACCGCAGAAATACACGAATGGGCCCAAGATATTTCAGAAAATATTCAGCTACTAATACAAAAATTTTGGCCTGGCCCACTCACGCTTATTCTAAACAAACAACCTACAGTATCCTCAATAATCACCGGCGGACAAGATAGCATCGGCCTGCGCATGCCCCGCCATCCTTTGGCCTTAGAACTTTTAACAGTTTTTGGTAGCGGCTTAGCTGCACCCTCAGCCAATCAATTTGGCCATATCAGCCCCACCTGCCCTAACGATGTACTCGAAGAGTTATCCGATAAAGTAGACTTAATCCTTCCAGGTGGCGTCGCAGAAATTGGTATCGAATCAACCATCGTAGACGTGCGCACCGAGCCTTATACCATTTTGCGATTAGGCGCAATCACACAAGCAATGCTCGAAACAACATTAAAGCAAAAAGTTGCCGTAGGTAATAAACATAAACTGCACGTTTCTGGAAATCTCCCTAGCCATTATGCACCCTACACACCCGTAGTTTTATTAGACCAAGCAGCGCTTAAAAAAAATATGCTTACAGCAAACAAGGATGATATATTTCTTCTTTACACAAACAGCGATTTACCTAAAAATTTTAAAATCATCCAACTACCCAAAAACCCTGAAGCTTACGCGCATGAACTCTACGCAAGCCTGCGCAAAGCGGATCATCAAAAAGCAGCACGGATCATTGTAGAAAAACCGCCGACAGGCGGTCTTTGGGACGCGATCACCGAACGCTTAAACAAAGCAGCCGGAAAAAAACCTACTTAAGCGTACTCAACATCGCCCGCACCATCTTTGGATTACCTGCAAGCAAAGTTTGCTGATCAAACACATCATCCTTACCTTCAAAATCAGCAATAATTCCACCCGCTTCGCGAACCAACACTACCCCCGCAGCGACATCCCAAGACGAAAAGCGACAACACAAAAAACCATCAACAAAACCAGATGCCACGTAAGCAAGATCTAAAGCCGTTGAACCGGTACGACGGAATGCAGCAACGCCACCCAAAGTTTTTCTAACAAAATTTTCATAAATTTCTAACCCCGCCCGATCTTCATTAGGCAAGTTGGTACTAAGCAAACTCCCTTTAAGATTCCCTCGCTCAGCAACACGAATCCGCTTACCGTTCAGCATCGCACCTTCACCGCGCGTTGCCGTAAAAAGCTCTTGGGTAACAGGATTATAAACCACACCATGCTCCAAACGATTATTTTTGCGCTGCGCAATCGAAACCGTAAAATATGGAAAACGATGCAAAAAATTTAAAGTTCCATCAAGCGGATCAATAATCCAAACTGTATCTGGATCACCTTTGATTACTGCACCTCCCTCTTCAGCTAAAAAACTATCTTGAGGATAAGCCGCACTAATAATCTCAATGATTGCCGCTTCAGCCATGCGGTCAATCTCTGAAACAAAATCATTAGCTCCCTTTTCTTCAACATGCAAAGGATCTCCGCGATCATAAGCACGCATAATAATTTCACCAGCTCTACGCGCAGCGCGCACAGCAATATTCACATGAGGATGCATGATGGCTCCTGCCTTAAAGATTTGTTATATACCCATCGTACTTCAAAATACTAGAATTTTAACAAATAGTTTTGTTGTATAATAAATTTTCTGAGGCACGTAATAGCAAGCCTATTGCGAACCGAAGAAAGTTTATTATACAACAAAACTAGAAGTTAAAAACCACTGCTTTGAAGTACGATGGGTATATATCAATACATTTCAAAATGCGAACTCCCTTCACAAGCATCACCCCAAGGGTCCTACGAGCTTGAAACGACGGGGTAATGTCAATCTATATCTTCGGGCTCGATCTCCGCTTCAGGGATCATATCCTGAGGCGTGGTCAAAACTTTTTCACGTATTTTTGTAGTAAGCTCTTGTGCAATATTTTTATTTTCTTTTAAATACGCACGGACGTTTTCTTTACCCTGTCCAATTTTATTGCCCTCATAACTATACCAGGCACCCGATTTTTCGATAAATCCTAGTTTAACGCCCCAGTCAACCAATTCGCCCTCACGGCTAATACCTTCGCCGTACAGAATATCAAACTCTGCTTGTTTAAAAGGTGGCGCTATTTTATTCTTAACCACTTTTACTTTAGTCTCACTACCCACAACTTCTTCACCACTTTTAATCGCACCAGTACGACGAATATCTAAACGTACAGAAGCATAGAATTTTAGTGCATTACCACCAGTAGTAGTTTCAGGATTACCAAACATCACGCCGATCTTCATCCGAATTTGGTTAATAAAAATCACCAAAGTATTCGAGCGCTTAATATTTCCTGTAAGTTTGCGCAAAGCTTGGGACATCAAGCGCGCTTGTAATCCCATATGCGAATCGCCCATTTCACCTTCAATTTCCGCTTTAGGTGTTAAGGCTGCCACAGAATCCACAACAACCATATCCACCGCACCTGAACGCACAAGCATATCCGCAATCTCCAAAGCCTGCTCGCCGGTATCAGGCTGGGAAACTAATAATTCTTCAACATTGACACCAATTTTTTTTGCATAACCGATATCTAATGCATGCTCTGCATCAATAAACGCAGCTGTCCCACCCCCTTTTTGACATTGTGCAATCACTTCTAAAGTCAAAGTCGTTTTACCAGAAGATTCAGGCCCGTAAATTTCAATAATCCGACCCCGTGGTAAACCACCAATCCCTAAAGCTAAATCTAAACTCAAAGACCCAGTTGAAATGGCTTGAATATCCCCTTCAGGATTATTCTCGCCCATCACCATAATCGAACCTTTACCAAATTGTTTTTCAATTTGACTGAGCGCGGCACTCAGCGCTTTTTTCTTTTGATCATCCATTTTCCATTTCCTTAATAAATTAAAACTTTCACACCAAAAAACTTTGCTTGGCTGATTATAATATTAGAACAAAAAATAATCAAATTGAGCACGACAGATTGAACCAAAGAGAAATTTCTTGAACACCAACCAAGCTTTTATCGATCTAACCCCGATTATTATTCAGCATCACTTTAGTTTTTGAATATACATCAGCCCGCTTCTTTAACCCAGCATTATAACCATTTTGATACGCCGTATTAATAGAACCCCCATTACTCCGACA
>JAGVKT010000073.1 GCA_020050355.1 Gammaproteobacteria bacterium
AGTAGTGTAGCTTGCTACGCCCGGCGCCGCAAAGGCATTAACATGAAGAAGCAAAGACCTGTTTAATAAAAAAATCATCATTGCTTATGAGCTTTAAAGCCTTGCAGTTACCGGGCGTAGCAAGTCTACGCCCCTACAGCATGGCCTTCAATTTTGGAATAAACAGTGAAATTTTTACGTTAATTTTTTTCTATAACTTCGCATCTTGAAGTACGATTGGTATATAATGAGGCGCTTATTTTTTTAAGGGGTGGTGATGATTCGTAAAACGCTTATGCCATTTGTGATTTGTACTTTGGGGTCGTTTTTTTATATTTATGATTATTTTCTTGCGGTGTCGCCTAGTGTCATGACGAATGATTTGTTGGTGCATTTTAATTTGAATGCTGGACAGTTAGGAATATTTTTGTCGGTATTTTTTTTGGCATCTACTTTTTTTCAAATTCCAGCGGGCGTATTGTTAGATCGCTTTGGTGCTCGGCTTTTATTAAGTTTGGCGGTATTAATTAGTGGTGTGGGTGCCTTGTTTTTTGCTGTGGCGATGGCGCCTTGGCAGCTTGGAGTGGCACGGTTATTGATGGGTATTGGTTCGCCTTTTGCTTTTTTAGGAGCTTTATTTTTAGCATCGCGCTGGTTTGCGCATAAATATTTTGCACTTATTGCTGGATTGGTGCAGGTAGGTGCGGCGCTGGGCTGTATTATTGGCGGTGGCCCCATGGCTGCTTTGGTGAATTGTTTTGGTTGGCGTCAATCCATGCTTGGTATTGGTTGGGTTACTTTGATTTTATCAGGGCTTTTTTGGTTGATTTTGCGTGATGGTGAACCTCAGGTTAAAGTTGCAACACATTATCATCATCAGCGTTTAGGTGATGTTTTTAAAATTAAAGCGGTGTGGTGGATTGCCCTGGTAGGTTTTGCCTCTTGGATTACGGTAACAGGCGTAGGCGCTTTGTGGGGTGTGCCTTATTTGATGGCTGTTTATCATTTAACTAATGAGGCGAGTGGATATTTATATGTATTGCTCTGGTTGGGTTTGGCGGTGGGGGCGCCAGTGATAGGTTGGTGGTCTGACTATTTGAAGCAACGTAAATTACCATTTTATGTTTGTTTTAGTTTAGGGATTATTGCAAGTATTTTGTTTATTGAGGCGGATGCGCTACCTTTATGGTTTATTGCCATAGTGCTTTTTGCGTTAGGATTTGTGGCCTCTTTACAGAGTTTGACCTTTGGTATTGCTAAAGATCTTATTCCGCATCGGCATTTTGTTGCTGCTTCAGGCCTGATTAATTTAGCAGCAGTTTTTACGGGTGTGTTTGCGCAACCAATGATGGGTTATTTGATTGATTGGCATGCACGTAAACACGAGGTGTTTGTTCAGGGGTATTCTGTTAGTGACTATCAAATGGGTTTTTTGCTTGTGCCTTTGATTTTGGCTTTAGGATTCCTTATTACTTGGCTATATTTGCCAGAGACACATTGTAAACCTGTTTATGAACATCATGAATGATACGATTGTAGCAATAGCCACGCCGGCAGGCCGTGGTAGCGTTGGGATTGTGCGAATTTCAGGTGCTAAAGCTTTGGCGATTGCTGAGGCTATTGTTGGCACTGTGCTTATGCCACGCCAAGCGCATTTTGTAAAATTTTATGATCTTAGTGGTGGGGTTATTGATGAAGGCCTTGCTATTTTTTTTGCGGGGCCGCATTCGTTCACGGGAGAAGATGTGGTTGAGTTGCAAGCGCATGGTAGTCCTGTTGTGCTTGATTTATTGTTACAGCGTGTTGTTGTTGAAGGTGGTCGTTTAGCTCGTCCTGGAGAATTTTCTGAGCGGGCATTTTTAAATGATAAAATTGATTTGGTTCAGGCCGAGGCAATCGCCGATTTGATTGATGCGTCGACGGTAGAAGCCGCTAGATCGGCGCAGCGTTCTTTGCAAGGAGAATTTTCAAAGCTCATTCGAGAATTAGTTGATGCTTTAATTTATTTACGGACTTTTATTGAAGCGACTTTAGATTTTCCGGAAGAAGATATTGAATTTATAGAAAATGCGCGTGTAGTTGAGCAATTGCACAGTATACTTAATAGCCTGCAACAGATTCTAATCACCGCTGCTCAGGGTGTTTTACTCAAAGAAGGTGTGACAGCATTAATTCTCGGGCATCCTAATGTGGGCAAATCAAGTCTTTTAAATGCATTGGCTAAAAATGATTTAGCCATTGTGAGCGATATGCCAGGGACGACACGCGATTTGATTCGTACGAGTGTACATGTGCAAGGGATTCCATTACACCTTATCGATACCGCTGGTTTACGTGAGACTTTTGATGCGATTGAGGGTGAGGGCGTGCGACGGGCAAAAGCAGCTTTGTCTCAGGCTGATATGGTTATTTGGGTCGTGGATGCTAGTACAGCTTCAAAAATAACTGCTGATTATTTAGAAGAGGAATTGCAAAAACTTCTGCAAGGCATGGAGCAAGAAATGCAATCCTTGCCATTTATTATCGTTCTCAATAAAATTGACTTGATAAAAATACAGGCCCATTTGTCGGAGATTAAATTACATTTTAATTCTCAAGAAAAAATGGTATTGTGTGCACATCTTTCTGCGAAATATGCAGAGGGCCTTGCGGGTTTGGAGGCGGCTATTTTAAAAACTGTAAACCAGCGTCATGCGACTACACAGCAGTTTATCGCGCGCCGTCGTCATTTATTGGCTCTTGAAAAGGCAAATGTTCTTCTGCAGCAGGGCTTGCAGCGTTATCGTGAGCAGCAGGCTTTAGAGCTTTTGGCTGAGGATTGTCGTTTAGCCCAAGAGGCTCTCGGGGAGATCCTTGGAGAATTTCGTGCTGATGATCTTTTGGGCAAGATATTTTCAACGTTTTGTATGGGTAAATAGGGTGTTTTGCATAATCAGTAATGATAATTTAAGTGATTTTGCTATATGAAAATGCTGAATTATTAAACTATTTCTTCTGCTGATTTGTAACGCTCCAAATATGACTCTAACCCTTGTAAAATAAGGAGGTAAGGCGCTATTTGAGCAAGAATATTACCAGTGTTACATTTATTAAATTGTGAAGAAAAATAAAAATTTGTATGATAGTTCCAAGTCAAGCAGAAACTCTGGTTAATTCCGGGTTGTATGCAAGATTAATTAACCATAAAGGAGAAGTAAATGAAACTTATTAAGAAAATGTTGGTGGTAAGTGGTTTGATCTGTACCAGTTTGGTGAATTTTGCTTTTGCGGGTGGTGTAGGTACAGATACGACCATGGGTAACCTTGCTAATTTCTCGAATGTTATTGATTCGAACGCAGGTACGCTCTTTAATATTGTAATCATTGTAGCGACCTTGGCGGGATTGATTTTGATTATTAAAGGTCTGGTGCATTTAAAACAAAATTATACCGGCTCTGGCCAAGAAAAACATATGAGTAAAGGTATTGCAAGTTTAGGTTTTGGTACGGCTTTGATTCTTGCGATTCCCTTGTCGCATATGCTAGTCAGCAGTATTAATCCCTCTAGCACCTTTAATACGGGTGTCACTGCCGTTGATTTCTCTACGCTTTCGGCAGCAACATAAAGTTTGGCTATAATTCCCCTCATTTGGTGGTTGCAAATGAGGGGTGTTTTGTTAAATTTCTTTGAGTCGCAAGTTTGAGGAAATTTTGCAAAACTTAAAATCGGTTGAGGAGTGTTCATGAAGCGTAGTGTGTATGCGGTTAACGTGATTTTTGGGATGCTTTTTTTAGCTGCGTGCAGTAGTAATACGACAGTGACGCCTGCAGGCAATAGTTATGCCAGCATGTCTCAAAATCAGATTAATGCGCAAGTGCAGAGCTCGTTAACGCAAGCGGCCTCGCAGACGCAAAATTCTTTGGCGCAGTTGTCTTCTATCGAAAAAATGCGTTTTCAAAATGATAATAGTCTGCCTTTAGCTGATGTGAATGATCCGGCTTTAAATGAAATTATTACCTTGCAGTGGAATGGGCCGATTGAGCCTTTGTTGGCGCAAATTGCGAGCTTAACAGGATATCAATTGCAGGTTTTTGGTAAAGCGCCGTTTAGTCCTATTTTGGTTGATATTGATGATACTGCAAATCCGGCATCGGCCATCAGTTTGATTCGAAATGTTGATGTGCAAGCAGGTTTGAATGCGCAGATTTTGATATTTCCTACCCAAAAAATTATTAGCTTGAGGTACGCTGGATTATGATGGCGGTTGCAGCTTCGGCTACTTTACCTGCAGGTCAATATACGTTACCTGATCTTGAAAATTTATCGACGGGATCTGCGTATTATGCGACGCAAACTGAATTTAGTTCTATTCGTCAGCAAGCTATGCAGCAAGCGGCACAGGCTTTAGGCATGCAGGCTGCCTTATCTTATGAATCTACGCAGATTGATCAAGTGTTAGATCAAGATGCGCCATTGCTGAGTAGAATTTTTGATTTTAATCAAATTCTTTATCAGCACAACGTATTGCCCCCGGTTTTGGATAAGGCAAATCATCAAGTGAATATTAATGGTACAGGGGATACGATTCGTATTGCTGGGACAACTTATCGTATTTTAGCGCCTGTGCGTTTTGTCACTGCGCCACCTACCTGGCGTGATTATATTTGGATGTCTTATCCACCACCACAGCTTCCGAGTACGGTGTTGTTGCCCACTAATGATGCTGAACGGCAATTCTGGCAAACCAATGTGGCTTTAGGTTGGGATCAAGGCATCAATCAAGCTGTTTCCATTTATCAGCTTAACCTTGCGCGCTTGGTTAGAGATTATAACGGCATGGTGTTATATAAAGAATTGCTGGCACAAAATATGGTTAGTCCTTATCATCTTGCTTATCAGAATCAAGGCATTACCGGCAATGGTAATGATATGATTGTTGATGATCAGACGGCGCAGATTACGGCGCAGCCGCAATTACAGCTTCATGGGCAATTGTGGCAAACAACGCCGCTTAATGCGCAAAGTCCTGTGGTTAGTCCGAATGTTAATTCTCCAGCAAATGCTTCGGCATCCGTTGCGCCTGTGTCTGCTCAAAAAGTTGCTCCAGTTTCTCCTGTCGCTCCTGCTTCTACGCCCAGCTCCAATAAAAATGGAGCTTCATGATTATGAACGCACAAGTTTTGTTTCCTAATGAACCTAATTATTTTGTAGCGCCGCATTTTGATCGTTTGTTATTGTTTTGTTGTGAGCATAAGGCTTCAGATATTACTTTTCAGACTGGAGAAGTTGTTTTTGCTGAAATCCACGGGCGTCAAGTGCGTACGACGCAAAGACAATTAACGATGCAAGAATTATCGGATATCATCAAACACATTTATGGTGCTAATGCTACAGCTTTAATTTTTTCGGGTAATGACATTGATACGCATTATCGTATCAAAACACCCAAGGCAGAATTTCGTTTTCGAGTCAATATCACCGCTTGTTATTTTGAAGGTTATGAAGGGATGCAGATGACCTTGCGGGTCATTTCAAGTGAGCCGCCCTTATTAGAAGGTTTAAGCATCGAGCCGCAATTGTTGGAATACTTACAAATTCCTCAAGGGGTTGTTGTGGTGAGTGGTGCTACGGGTTCTGGTAAGAGTACGCTTTTGGCTTCTGTGCTTGCAAATTTGTGTCAGAAGCCCGATGCCAATCTGAAAGTGTTGACTTACGAAGCCCCCATTGAATATGTTTATGATAAGATCAAAAAACCTACCAGCCTTGTAAGTCAGATGGAGATTCCGCGCAATTTGCCTAGCTTTGCAGCTGGCGTGCGCAATGCCTTGCGTCGTAAGCCTGGCCTAATTATGGTGGGAGAGGCGCGTGATCAAGAAACCATTGAGGCGGTAATTGATGCTGCTTTGACCGGACATCCCGTTTATACAACTGTTCATAGCAATGGTGTTGCTGATACTATGCGGCGTATGGTTACGATTTTTCCAGCAGATGAGCGTGATGCGCGCTTGTTTGATTTGATTGAAACCGTCAAGATTATTGTGTGGCAGGCTTTGTTACCTAGTCCTGAGGGCAAGAGAACAGCAGTGCGCGAGTTTTTGGTATTTAATAATGAGGTTAAAGATATTTTAACCCGTACCAATACTGAGCAACTGGTAACAAAATTGCGTGAATTAGTTGCGCAGTATGGTCAGCCTATTTTAAGAGATGTTACGCAGAAGTATGCACAGGGTTTAATTACCGAAGACGCTTATCGTCGTTTTCAACTTTTGGAGAAGAAACGTGGCGAGTAGCAAGTCAGATATTTATGCGCATTGGCGTGATTCGGCCTTGGTGCCGCGTTTTTTTTCGGTAGATGCACGCGCAAGTTTTGTGGTGCTTTTGTGTTTGGTTCGGCCTAATTGGTACACCTTTGGTGCCGTAGTGGCTATTATTACTTTTTTAAGCATTTTGAATTATTACCGAATTAGTTTAGTGGCTGCAGGACGTTTATTGAGAAATTTTTTGACAGGTTCCACAAAAATTATCTTGAGGCGTAAATAATGGCAAAAAAATTTCGAGGTATTACTAAGCAACAGGAATTTCATACGCATGATGTGATGCGTGATTTACGGCCTTTTTGGATGCAGATTCGAGATTTACTTAAGAGTCGTCATGGGGCAGTGATTCTTATTGCTGGTGCAGCAGCGGGTATTTTGGTTGTGCCAGTATTTGCGGATTTTTGTTTTTTTATTGCGCTGTTTATTTTTTGGTATACTTTGTTTGGTTTTGTGCGCTTGCCTTTTCGTATGCCTATTTTTTCGGGCATGCTTGATCCTAATGATCCTAAAGCGGGTACTAAAATTGCTGGCCCTGCTGCAGGAATTTATTATTTTGGTAATGATTTATTAACGCAAGAACAATTGTGGTTTACTAACTCTGACATGCGTACCCACGTGTTAATTTTTGGTTCTACAGGTGCAGGTAAAACCGAAGTTCTGGTTTCGATTGCCTTTAATGCCTTAGCGCAAGGCAGTGGTTTTATTTATGTCGATGGTAAAGGCGATAATTCGCTGTTCGCCAAAGTCTTTGCAATGGTGCGCTCTTTAGGTCGAGAAGATGATTTGTTGTTAGTAAACTACATGACCGGTGCAACCGATATTATCGGACCACAAGAAAAAGTTTTGTCTAATACGATGAATCCTTTTGCTTTAGGCTCATCCAGCATGTTATCACAGCTAGTGGTGAGCATGATGGAGACAGGTAGTTCGCCAGGAAGTCCAGATGCAGATATGTGGAAGGGGCGGGCGATTTCGTTTATTGAAGCACTTATGCGTCCTTTAGTATGGTTGCGTGATCAAGGGCACTTGTTGCTTGATGCAGGTGTTATCCGTAAATATTTTACTTTGGATGTTTTAGAAGAATTACTTTATGACCATAAAATTATTGATCAAAAAAATAATGTGAGTATTTTGCCAGAGCCTTTGCCTTTTGATGTGCGTGATCCGCTAGATAATTATTTAGCAACCTTGCCAGGTTATCAAAAGAGCGAGAAAGGTAAACAGAGTGGTAAAGCTTATGAACAACATGGTTATATTACCATGCAGCTTACACGTATTTTCGGATCTTTAGCCGATGTGTATGCGCACATTATTCGGACTAATCTTGCAGAAGTTGATTTTTATGATGTCGTATTAAATCGGCGTATTTTGGTAGTATTATTGCCCGCCTTAGAAAAATCTCCTGATGAATTATCTAATTTAGGTAAATTGATCATTGCTTCATTAAAAGCAATGCTTGCCAGCGGTTTAGGTAGTCAAGTTGAAGGTGATTATCGCGATGTGATTGAACGTAAACCTACTAATTCTAGTACGCCTTACCTGTGTGTATTGGATGAATATGGTTATTATGCTGTTAAAGGTTTTGCAGTGGTGCCAGCGCAAGCACGTTCTTTGGGATTTTCTGTAGTGTTTGCAGGTCAGGATTTGCCTGCATTCCAGAAAGCTTCAAAAGAAGAAGCTGCTTCGATTTGTGCAAACACCAACGTCAAGATTTGTATGAAGCTTGAAGATCCTCAAGAAACTTGGAAATTTTTTCAGGAAACTGCGGGTGAAACTTATGTAACTGTTGCGCGTAGTTTTTCTAAGCAAGGTGCAAGTTTTAATGCGCTGCATTACAAAGATACTATGGAAGCCACAGTCGACAAGCGTAACCGTATTGATCTTTTAGATTTAAAAGATCAGGCCGTGGGCGAAGGGCATGTCTTTTTTAAATCAACTATTGTTCGAGCCAAACTTTTTTATGCCAATCCTCCTAAAGTTGCGCGTATTAAGCTCAATCAATTTTTGAAAGTGAAGGGGCCTTCGGATCAAAGTGCTGCCTTGGTGCGATCACTCAAAAAAGTTAATAGTCGAGTTAAAGACTATGTCATTAATCCGGAGCAAGATCCGCTTAAAGAATTATTTGCTTTTTTTAAACAAGATAAAGCTAAAAAAGATAATCAGGCTTTGCTCAAAGAAGTGCAAACTTTTATTCAGGGGAAAGTTGCTGAAGAGACCATGAGTTTTGGTGATCAGGGCAATAATCCTTCGATTTTTATGTTTGTGAGTGTCGATGATCGTTTGGCGAGTAAGTTTTTTGATATTGAAGTGGCAACCTTGTTGCCTAGTATTTTGACCAAAGAAAAATTATTTGAAGTAGTAAAACGATTAAATATTATGTTGGGTAAGAGTGAAAACCTTGCTAGAGATGAATCATTGGGAATTATTGACGAATTAGAAAAGCAAACCAGTTATGCAGGCTGTTTACCTCGTAAGCAAGCAAACTTAACCGAAGTGTTAACTAAGTTTACGCAGTTAGCTGCATAAAGAAAGGAGATCAGTCTGTGAAAATAGTAGCTAGGACAACTCAAGGTTTAAAGCGTGTTTTTGGTGTTAAAGAGCTGAATGATAATTATCAATCCGTTAAAGATATGGCGAAGGGTTTTTATGATTATAATGCGCATAAGATTGAACGGCAGGGTAAAACTATTTATCTGCCAGAAGTTTTTTTAGAAAAACGGCAACGTGATTTTAGAAATTTATTTATTTTGTTTGCGATGATTTTTGTTTTGGGTTTTTATTATTTGCTGTATACCTTGGTGCATCATTTGTGGATGGATGCGTTATTGATGTTGAGTTTTTGTGTGTTTATTAGTGCGTTATGTTTTCGTTATCATTTTTGGTGGATTCAGCTGAAGAAGCATAAATTAGGATGCACTTTTGGGGAGTGGAAAGAAGAAACGCTTAAAGAATTATCAAGGAGGAAAGGATCATGAGTTTCTCAACTTTTGTGATGCCCGAGCCTAATGATGCTTCGGTTACTTATTTAGCAGATATTCTAGGTCATCGCGTTGTTAACGGTGTGATGGGTACGCCTTGGCAGCCGCAAGATGTAGTGGATTCACATATTTTTTCGCGAATGATGGATGTGTTTAACCATCTTTTGTTGGGCGGTGGCTTGATTATTTTTGCAATCTTGTTGTTTGTCGGTACGATGAATACTGCGGCTGACGGTAAATTTTTAGGGCGTGAGTGGCATGCGATTTGGACGCCGATTCGGCTTATTTTTGGTATTTTGTTTGTTGTGCCGTTGAAGACAGGTTATTGTCTTGGACAATATATTATTTTGTATGCAATCTTTATCGGGATCAATTTTGCTACGACGCTTTGGCAGCACACGATCAATGATGTTTTTAATAATCAAGATACACCGCCACCGCCTACTTACTTGACTACTGAGATTCAGCAGGTGTTAGGTGAAGCTTTAAATACTATTGCAGTGCCCGGGATTTTGGAAGCGATGACCAATGGTAGTAATAGCCCGCTTAATCCTGGTAATCAGTCCGCAACGATTCTCTTACCCGTAAATAATTTATATTCAATTAGCAATAATAATATTCCGATCCCGCTTGAAAATGCGATTCAGAAATTTTCAACAACGCCGACCAATGGTTATCCCGGAGTTTGCCAGAATCTTTATGGTGGGCTTAATCAAGATTGTGGCGGTGCAGTGAATGCTGCGTTACAGGGTAATAGTAGTGGTACTGCTAATCCTAATGTAATGTATCAAGTAAGTATTGGTTCAAGCGCCAGTATTCCTCCGATCTTTAATCCTAATAATACTAGCTATGGTGCTAGTTATGCGTATTTTAGTGGCTTCCCGCAACAAAATGCATCTATTTTAGATGGTAAGATACAAGTCTACGGTGATTACGTGTACGACCCAGCATTTATTGCCAGCGCTTTTTCGGTGCCAGGTGCTTCTGGCGGTGGTGCCGCTCCGACACCCCCTTCTACAGGTCCTTCATGTTTATTGGGCTCTAATCCGGGGTGTACTCCGACGAACATAAATGGTCAAAGTGTTTACTCGCAGTTGGTGCAGGTCATGAATTCTGGAATCTTTACACCACTTTCTTCTGGAGGTTCTAGTGTTTCGACTAATGTTTGTAATAGCACGGTACCTACTACAATCACTGATCCTACTACCGGTGCAACTATCCAAACATCATTGAGTCCTTGTGATCTTGAAGGCGCCGTATCTGCGGTTTTAGCGCAAGCACGTGTCACGGCACAGCAGTTGGTGTTTCAGCAAGCAGGCACTTTAAATTCTGCAGCGCCACAAAATTCTTCGGCGCCTACACCGAATGATCCTTATAGTGTTCCGCCTACTGGGCAGGCTGCTGCTTTGAGCAATAATATGTATCAATACCAAGATGCTCATGGGATGTGGCATATCGGTTACAACCTTAATGATTATTGGATTGCTAATATTAATTCACAAAATTATATTGATCTTCAACTTAACAATAGTTGGTGGGTTGCGGGTTCCGCGTATTTGGTTTTGGATAATGCTTTAGGGCAAAATTTAGCGTGGATGTCGGCAGCGATTCAAAATGCGCTTAATAAATTTTCAACAGGTATGGCGAATAACACTGTCAGTCCAGACCTTAATTATTCTTGTGCTTTAAATCAGGGGCAGTTTGTGCCGGATACGACGCATTTGACTTCAGTATTGACGCCAGAGTTTTGCGTTAATTATGGTATCCAAGTGATGGAGCGTGATCCTAATTTATCACCTACAACCAATGGTTATTCCACACCTGATAACCCTTTTGCGGATATATGTGGCATTTATAAAGTGGTTCAGCCAAGTAGTACTTCGCCTAATGGCAATGTGGTTTATTATTATAGTTGTAATGCTGATCGCTTAAGGGTTTCAGAGCCAGCGATGTATACTTTTCAATATACTCAAAGTGACATTGGTGTTTCAAATTGGGCCAGTTTAATTGCGCCTTATGATCCTTCGGTTCCGGGTAATGTGGATACTTCGAGTACGCCTTTGTTTTATCAAACTTTACAGAATATGCCAGTGAATTTACAAGGACCTATGGCAGTATTGTTAACGCAAACCCAGGCCTCTTGTCCAGCTCCACCTCCAGGATCACAGCCGATTCCGTGTATTGCGGGCTATCAAAAGCTGTATCCTTATTTAGTATATTTAGTAAATCTCTTGGCGTATAACGGTTTGCTCTCATCAAACCAAATCGCGGCTACGCTGCCGGTGAACGAATCTATTGATAATATTTTTAATCAATTGATTGGTGGACATGCTTCTGTAGGATCTACTTCAGAAGCTCAATATGCATCATCATCACTCAACAGCGTTATGCAGCAAGTTTATAATTTGGGGATGACTACTAATATGGGTACTGATAGTGGCGCGGTTTCAGCGCAGTTTAGTTTGATTCAGCAAGCGCAAGCGGCGGGTATCAGCATGATCATGGCGTGCGTGACCAGCTTAGAAGCAGTGTATACTTCTTATTCGGGTGCTTTGCAAGGTATGGTTAATAATTTAAGTAGTACGGTTGATAGCAGTTATGATTATGTCAAATGGTTTAATATTGCTGGTGCGATACCTGTGATCGGTAGTGCTTTTAGCGCGGTATCTTCGGTTAAAGTTGATCAATTACAACTTGCTTTGATGACTACGACGGTGACTACTTTGACCAGTATCGCGGTGCAATTGATGTGGTTGCCTTTGTTGTTATTTATTATCACTTCATTGTTTACTGCGGGTGTGCAATTTGCGATTTTAGTACCGCTCATGCCTTATATTCTCTTTTGGGCTGGGCAGATTGCTTGGTTGATTGGGGTGCTTGAAGCCGTTGTCGCTGCACCTTTGGTGATGTTAGGTTTGGCGCATCCTGGTGGACATCAATTTATGGGGCATGCGCTACCTGCAGTAAAAATGTTGATCGGCGTGATGTTTAGACCGGTGTTGATGATTATCGGTTTAATTGTGGGGATCTTGTTAACCTATATCGTGATTAACTTTTCAGCACAAGGTTTTCACACGGTTGCTGCGGGTATCTTAAATGCAGTGCCTGCGAGTGAATCGATGGTGCAAGGTATTTTGGCGTGCTTACTCTTGTTTATTTATGCGAGCTTTTTGGTTTTAGCCTTCCAAAAATGTTTCTCTACCATCTATGTGATTCCTGAGCGCGTCGTTGAGTGGATCGGTGGTTCTGCTGCGCGTGCAGGCCCAGAAGAATTGCAACAAATGCAACAGGCAACCACGCAAAGTGCCCAAGCTGCCGGCTCTGCAGGTGGTGATGCGCTCAATAAAGGTCTTAGCGCACAACAAAGTCGTGCTTCAGAAATGTCACAATTGTCGCAAAAAACTTTGGCGACTAACGCTTCAATTAGTAAAGCAGAGGGTGATGCTGCTGGACAAGGCCTAGCCGCTTTGCAAGAAGCGGGTATGAAAATGGCGACGTTGGCAATTTAATGGATCGAAGGAGGAAAAAAATAATGCTGTTCTCAAATAAAAAAATTCTGGTCTTAGCAATTTGTGCAGCGTTGAGTTCGAGCGCAGTTGCTGATTTTAATCCTTTTAATGTGTTTAATTCCTCATCAAATAATAATGCGAGTGCTACGAATAATAATGATGTGGCGGCAACGCAGCAAAATGTTACTAATAGTGATGATTCGGTGAGTGCCGCGCCTGTAAATGGAGCTACTGCAACTACAGCTGTGCCTGCTAGTGTTAGCACTACCAAAGCTGCGGCGCCTTCAAGCTCATCTTATATAAAAATGCCAACTTTGAGTACGCCGACTACTGCACCTATGAATACGCCTACCGCGGCTGGTGCTAAAGCTTCGAGTGCGGGGGGAGCTCCTGCTTTTTCAACGAATGCGCAGCCTTTTTCTGCTAACCATTATAATGCTTCACAAGCAGCAACCCAGGCGACTTTGAATTTACCTATTTCTGGTTCTGGTGCTAGCACTAATAGCAGTAACAATAGTAGTGGGGGCTTAGTATTTAATTCAAATTCAGGGGCGAGCCCTTCGGCAGGTATGGTGCCAACGCCCAGTCCAAATCCTAGTCCAAGCCCGGTCGGTGGTGGGATTTTGCAGGTCTTAGAAGCCATTGAGCAGAATGTGAGTAGTCTTAATAACAATACGATGAACTGGCAAGCGCAAAAAGCTCAAAATGAAAAAGCTTCTGCTGATATGTTGATTCCTTCGACAGCTCAAGAATTGTATAATTTCTTGTTTGCACAATCAGGTTTTAATTTATTTTTGAATTTACCGCAATTGGCATTTAATACGCCAATGCCTTCAAGTTCGACTGCAGCTGCTTCAGCAAATGCACCAACGTTATTGCCAATTCAACAGTTATTGCAACCGACCACACAAGCGCAGGCTTTGGCATTGGTTGGCGGAGGAAGCAATGCCAACAATTTGCAAAATTATTATCAGGGTGTAGCGAGTCAATATTATTCAACTTTAGTAGGCGGTTTGCCAGGGGGTGCGCAAAATTTAAATTTAGATCGTACATCCTTTTATAATTTGATCAGTACGGCAATTAACCAGGTTGCACTACAAACGCAACCTTCTGCTACCGGTGATAGTCCCATGCATGTTTTTCAACAAGCCGTCAATGCACCTTTTATTAATGGTAATGCAAGTTCGAGTGTTTCTGGTGTAGCCACTACGCCAAGTTGGTTTCAACAATTGTCTGTTTCATCGACACCGCAAATCTTGCGTATGCTCGCAATTTTATGGGCGGAAAATAATCAAATCCAGTATCAGCAACTTAAAAATACCCAGACTGGATTAGCGTTACAAGCAGGGCAATTAGCGGAGGCGACTGCGATTGAACAAGCGGTGATTAAACTCAACAATAATCAACAGCAAACGAATTATTTATTGAACAAAATTTTGGCACAAATGGTTGCTCAAAATTCAAAACAATAGTATAATATAGGTGGAAAAAATTATTAATAAATAATGTAGATCGGAGGTGGCTATGAGTGTAGGCAGTAGACAAAAAGCTAAAGCAACAAAAAAAATCATTCCTGAAGATATTAATGATCGAAGTTATAATGATTTAGTAAAAAATTTTAAACAACTTCCGAGCACCACCCAAAAAATGATCGAAGAAGCGGCGATTAAAAAAGGTTACTTACAAGGATTTATGGATATGTTAAAACAATTTCGTGAGCATGGTGTTTTTGCGCGCTTTTTTGCGGCTTTGTATGGTAAGCCGAAAAGCAGTTTATTGGATTTACTGGCTGATATTAAAACCGGTATTAAAAAGAGGCTTGGAAAAACCTCTGAGCCACAAGCAACTGGAGAAGGCTCAAGTTTTTTGGAGCAACAATTGGGTGTGGGTATTAACGATTTATCAGCTTATGTTGAAGCGGTAGCAGCAGCTTCTAAAAATTAATTTATTAACAGGAGATTATTATGGCTCAAGCAGGATCCGGTCCGGATATTCAGGATATGCTCTCAAGATTAGGTGTCGATAGAGGTGCTTTGCGCGCATCAAATGATGAAGTCGATCAGATGTCTGAAGCTGATTTGCGCCGTGAGGTTCAAAGCATTTGTGAGCGGCTAAAAAAAGCAGGTGTTCGCGTTGAAGATTTGCCGGTGCATGGCTATGCTGATGGTACTAGTAGCGATGATAAAGCCGCTAGGCAATTTGTTAAGGCGCATCGAACGATGTCGACGATGGCAAGAGCACAAATGCGCCAAGGTGCTTCTGGTACTAATGATGTGCACTATACGGTGGATGCTGCTAATTCTTCAGTAGGCGTGGTCAGTCCTATGTTTGGTGATATCTTGACGCAATTAGAAAAATCACAAAATCGTATCACGCAAGAACTAGTGAGAATGATTCAGTTTGTTACAATGCTTATTTCTCTTTTAGGTTTACCCGATCCTTTGCATTTAGATCAACGTAGGCATGCGATGCAGTTGGTGAAAGATGTTGTGCGTGATCAAGGTAAAGGTTATCAGGTAGTTGCTCAGCCTGGCGGACGCATGCGGATTTTGGATGAGCATGGTAATCAACTTAGTCCCGAACAAATGCGTGAGCTTACGCAAGAGTTAAGTAGGCGTACAGAAAGTGCTGGCTTAGCGCCCCATGTTCATAGCTTTGGTGTGGATGATCAGGCCTTGACACTTGGTACAGTGCCAGCAACAGCTTCGACTGCCGCTGCTGCCGCTGCTTCGAGTGCCGCTACCGCAACTGGTGCTTCTGCTGTCGCTGCGACCGCGCCGCCGCCATCACCGCCAGGTGCCCCGCCTGCTGGAGTCTTAGGAGGATCGAGTGCTGCTGCAGCCTTAGGAGCGGGAGCAGCGAGTCCTGCCTCATCTGGTGGTAATCCTCAACCACTAATGTCGCCATCTTCTGGTAGTCCATCCCCAGGCTCTTCTCCGGCATCTGCTCTTAGTAGTCGCTCTCGTAGTGGCTCATCGGTAGGAGTTGGTGTTGGCGCAGGTGCAGGAGCGGGTGTAACCCCAAGTTCAGGAGGCTCTGTTTAAACGCATGCGTTGCGATGGCCTGTGACCTAGATTTTAAAAACAGAAGGACTTTTATGAAAATGAAATTGTTGTGGCAAATAGCAGTGGTGGGTGCGAGTTTGTTATTTTCAAGTCAGGTCTTTGCGGTCTATTGTGCTAAATCAGTGGGGCTCACTACCATAGAAATAACTTTTGTAAACTCCACTTCTTCAGGGTCAAATCCTGGGCATTGGTTGACGCTTTTTGCTATTGGAGATCATACAGATAATGGTTATAATACTGGGCCATTTGGGACCTCTAAGAGTTATGGTATTGGTTTTGAGAATCCTCCTACAAGTGGTATAGGTGGTCAAATTGCAGCGGACTTGCCTCCTCAAGGTACGGGTACGGTTCAATTAACAGAACAAGTTCCTGCGTGTGAACCTTTCAGTGGCGGTGGTGCAGCAGAAAATTCAGCGATGCGTGCGTGGGGTATGGATGGGGTTGAAATGTTTGTACAAACAAATACTGATGATACTTATCCGAATTTTTCTACTTTAAATGATCCTAATGTAACTTATGTGAATGTGCCTACTTCTTGTGGTGGTAGCGGGGGTGCGACTCACGTTACGTTTATGGTTCCTGTTCCAAATAGCGGGCAGAGCTATAACACCAGTTGTGCTTCGGGTGAGATTGCAGCTGGACCTTTATGTATTTATAATTCGCCAATCAATCAAAATCAAACGCAAGGTTGTTGGAACGCGACTTATGAGTTTACGGTCTATGATATGGCGCAATCACAAACTACAGATACCCAGATTGATTATTTCCGTAATATGCCTTGATTAATTTAAAGTAGGCTGGGTATATACCTTTTCAAGCTCAAGATGTAGGTTTCTGGTTTTGATTTTTTTCGTTTAAAAGCGTAAGGGCCATGCCGTAGGGGCGTAGCTTGCTACGCCCGGCATCGCAAGGGCATTAACATTAAAATGGAAAACTTTTTTAATAAAAAACCATCATTGCCTGTGAGCTCTAAAGCCTTGCAGTTACCGGGCGTAGCAAGCTACGCCCCTACGGCATGGTCCTTACGCTACGGATACGTTAATTTTTTTAGGGCCTTCGCATTTTGAACTGCGTTTGGTATAGTCATTGTGCTTTAAATTATGCTAGAAAATTTGTTTAAAATAATGCTATTATTAGTTTTGTGTTTTTATCGACGAGGACTCACTTATGATGAAATCCAAAGAGGCTGCGGAGCCTAATGATGCTTTGGCTACGGTGCATTTGCGTAATGAATTTTATCGCGATAATTTTCGGCGCATGGTTTGGGTTTTATTGGCGAGTATTAGTTTAAATATTTTATTGGCGGTGGGTCTTGCTTATACTGGCAGTAAAACGCCTACGAGTTATTTTTTTTCTACCACCCAAACAGGGCAATTGATTCCGCTTTATCCTACCACGCAGCCGGTGGTGACTAATTCTACAGTACTCAGTTGGGTCAGTAATAATGTTCCGCAAATTTATCAATTAGATTTTATTAATTATCGTTCACAGTTAAATCAGCTGCAGGGATATTTTACGGCTACAGGTTGGCGTCAATTTGTCGGGGCTTTTGGCGGACAATTAAAAGATTTAGTGTCACAACAAATTATTATGAGCGCTACGCCTGAGAATGTTCCTGTCATTACCGGGAGTGGCGTATTTAATGGTGTATACAAATGGCAGGTACAAATGCCTTTAGTACTTAATTTACAACAAGGAAATACGCAGACAACGCAGCATGTCTTGTTGACTATCGTCATTGATCGCGTGAATAATGTTTCAGCCAATCAGCTTTTGGGTATTTCACAAATTATTCAGCAGGTTCAGCAACAATGAATATTGATATCCCATCAGTGCTTGCAAAACTTGCCGCACGGCGTGATAAAACCTTTCAATATCGTAATAAAGATTTAACCCTAGAAGAGGTTTTTGCTTTTTCGGGTGCTTTGCCAATTTTGGTTAGAAAAGCAAATCTCTTGGCGGATTTTTTGTTTGGGCGTAAATTGCAGGTGAGTTTTGTGACTGAGCCTGGGAGTTTGACCGGCGAAAAGATTGTCGTTTTGCCAGAACAATCGGCATTTATTTTGGTGATGTTATTGCATGATGTAGTAGAAGAATTAGTTATTGCAACGACAGGGAAAGTTATTGCTTTAAGTTGAGTGTTATACCCAAACAAAAAACATGAAGGCCATGCTGTAGGGGCGTAGTCTTGCTACGCCCGGCACGGCAAAGGTGTTAACATGAAGCAGCAAGGCCTGCTTAATAAAAAAATCATCATTGCCTATAAGTTTCAAAGCTCTGCAATTACCGGGCGTAGCAAGCTACACTACTGTCCGGAGAAAATGGTAAGACGTTCTCCCCATCCTTTGTATATGATGTTGTTGAATAACGATGGATGAGCTGGAG
>JAGVKT010000081.1 GCA_020050355.1 Gammaproteobacteria bacterium
CAGGCGGGCTGGATCCTGATGTTTTTCTGCGAAAAAATCAGGATGACGGCGGTGGGCCGGACAGTTCAACCTCAGGGAAAAGTACAACTTCGCATTTTGGAATGCGTTTGGTATATACCCATCGTGCTTCAAGGGATTAAGGTATTTAATACCCTGTTCTCTGGCAATTTATTATGTTTAAAATGAAAGTTAATTCATGTGTTGAGTAGTTTTTATATTAGCTTATGGAGGTTATTATGGCAGCGGCGGCAGCGAGTGTAGATAAAAATATTTATGTCAAAATTCAAAAAGAGTTATTGTTAGCTTTACTCGATTTAGAGTATTTAACGCCAAGATATGCTTTGTTTGAAAGTCTTTGGTATTGGCCTTTTAGCTGGGGTGGTAGTGTTTATACGGAGTGTAAGCCTGATGCTATAAAAAGAACAAAAAAGTGGGCAAAGGAAAGAGGTGTCACTGATCCCAAGATATTAGCAGATTTAAAACTACTACTTACACAAAGCGATATTGATTCTGCTAGTGTTATTGGTCTTGCTAAAGCTGAATTAGCGAGCGAAGGTTTTGGAAAGCGAATTGATCCATTTTTAAAATGCGTTTTAACCTTGTTGGCTAATGCTGAGCATCAATCATTTTTAGAGCCCACAGTTGTTTCTGCGGTAACTTCATTAAGTAGGCACAGATTAACAGCCTTTTTAGAATCTCGCTCTTATTTAACTAATGATAACTATTATGCTCCTGACGGTAGTTTATTTACATTAGCTATTGATCGAAGTAAAGAATTTTCTCTTTTAACAGAAGTATTTAAAGAGTTTTCTCTAGAAAAATATCCAAGCTTTGTCCATGCAGTCTTAGCTGTGTATCCTTTAGTCAAAGATGCTAGTAGTGATAGTTGTGATGTATTTTTAGCCGAGTTACTGCAATGGATCGATCATAGTCTCTTAGATATTCCTTTTAAAGATGGGCGACATATTCTCGAAGTTGCTGCAATGAAAAGAAACATAGGGGTGTTTGCTGCAGCTTTAGCACGCAGGCCTTCTTGCTATCCTGTTCCTGCAGCAGGAGCAGGACGTAGTATTAGTGCAGAGAGTAGTGCTTCTACTTCATCTTATAGTATTGACACCTGGTGGACCCGTTCAGAATCTTATAGTATTCGCACCTGGACCCGTTCAGAAATAATATATAGTAATGGTGCAAAGAGTTCATGGCGAGATTGGGTCATCAGCTCTTTTGAGTTGGCGCTTGCTGTTAGAGACATAGACGCACTAAAAACTTTAGCTTATTTTTTTGATGATTTAGTGTATTTGCAGAAAAGATGTCATGATTTTGTTACGGGGGCTGATTGTACAAGTCTTGGCTTATGTATGGAGATTGTAAAAAAACTAGTCGTTGAAGAAAGAAGATTAAATCTTAGGGGTTGGCTTAGCCCATTACATAAAGCTGTATCGTTAAAACTTGAGGAAAGTGTTATTTTGCTACTTTCTTATGCTCCAGCAATTGTCGATGTTAATCAACGCGAAGGTGAAGAGAGTGCATTTAATTTTACGCCCTTGCATTATGCAGTGAAGCTCGGTAATTTTGAAATCGTAGACTTATTGTTAAAAAAAGGAGCTAATCCAAGTATTAAAGATTCTCGACTGCGTACTGTTACTGACTTGGCACGCGAAAAAAGTAAAGACGCGGGTTATTCTGAAAAAATTTTACCAGCTTTGCTTGCTGTTGAGCGGAGTTATGCTGCTGATAGCTCAAGTAAAATATCTGAGGTTGCCGGTGGTGGGGCCGGGACCTGTGCTGGAGCAGGTGTAGAGTCTGCTGCGCCTTCAGCGCCACCAGGCAAAGCTGCTGGCGGAGCTGGTGTCTTCTATGATGAGGCTGTAAGTAAGCCAGCTCGTTCTGGAGCAGGTGTAGAGCCTGTTGCGCCTTTGGCATCACTATCCGAAGCTGCTGGTGGAGATCCTACTGCTGTGGGAGTGGGCTTGCGATAAAGTGCTTAACATGAATCATTAATATTCACTTCTCTTCGAGATAACTCTTGTAAAAACAAGTATTTTTCAAAGACATCAAGGGCGCGCATCTTAGAAACAATAAAGCCCGGTAGGCCATCTAAAAAGCCTAATTTCCAAAAATAACTTTTGCTAAATGCAAGTACAGGGTTGCAGATTAACTTTATGATACTGAAGCGTTCGCCTTGCTCAAATTTTTTTTGGGCATTGAGTTTGCTGTAATTTATCGAACGTGATAAATGTTCTTCAAAATTTTCATAAGAATAATGTAATAACTTGCCGGGTAAGATTTGGGTCTTGCCTTCGATATGTAAGGCTTCGTGGACAAATGCACCTTGCCACATAGGTTGGCTGCTGCGTTTTACCAGACGTAATTTTTTGTCGCAAAATGCATGTTGTAAAATTTTGCCCATGTAGACGGCGTGACGTTTTAATACATAACCGGCGTATTGCGATGGTGCTGCTAAAGTGTTTTTAATAGCGTTGCATAGTTGTTCATCCGGTACCTCATCGGCGTCTAGGCTTAAAATATAATCTTTGCTGCATTGACTTAAGGCAAAGTTTTTTTGTTCAGCATAACCTTGCCAGGCGTTTTGATAAATTTTTGCGTTAAAATTTTTGGCGACTGCAAGTGTGGTATCTGTAGAGCCTGAGTCGACGATGATAATTTCATCTGCCAAATTTTGAATGCGGCTTAAAGTGCGGGTTAAATTTTTAGCTTCATTAAGTGTAATTATTGCGACCGATAGACTAGCAGACATGTGCATCTCTTAAGACTTAGGAATTTGTGCAAGTTGGCTAATGATATTCTCTGCCAAGGCTTGTTGCATATTGGTGGTAAGTTGTGCGGCAACGTTGGTGCTGCTTAACACTTGTGAAGCGCTGCTGCTGAAGTTTTGGTTTTGTTGGAGCGTGGTGGTTGGAATTAAAATATTATTTTGTGCATCAACAACTTTAAATGTTACGGTGAGATAAGCAGTGTAAAAACCAGAGACATTAATACCGCCGCTGTTGATCATGGTGTTAGAAGTATTGATTGACATGATGGTTAAGGTGCTTTGTGCTAATTTGGGGTCATTGACGAGCGTGACACCATTAGCAACTAACATCCGGTCTAATTGTTGGATAAAAGGATCATTTGGTGTTGCAGTGGCAACATACATGGTTTTAAGCATGGGAGCTAAAGGTTGTGGTGTTCTTAAGGTAAAGCCGCAGGCATTGAGCATACAGCATGCGAGTAAAATAACCAAAAATTTTAACTGTTGCAGCATACTCAAAAATTTTTTGTGTGATTGTTTGTACAACAGGATAGCTTGCTTTTGTTTTTTCTGCAATCTTATGCTTGCAAAAACTACCAAAAAATTTACAATAAAAAGCTAAAATTTTTATCGTAAAAAATACTGAGGAGCTTGGGCGCATGCGGATACTAATTGTAGGTGGTGGTGTTGCCGGTTTAACTTTAACAGCATTGTTAAAGCAGCGGGGTCTTGAGCCGATGGTGCTTGAGCGTGCAGCTAATTTTGATCATGCCGGCTACATGATGAGTCTTTATCCTATTGGTAATCGCGTGCTGCATGGCTTAAATATATTTGATAAATTTACCAAGATCAGTAAAACGCAAAATTATTACAATGTTTGTAGTGGGCGTGGTAAGCGCATCAATCGTTATCATCTTTCAGATTTTTTAGAAAAAGAATTTGGTAGTACTCAAATGTTGTTGCGTAGTGATTTATTAAAATTGTTAAAGAATACCGCTAAGCCTAAGCATTTACTCATGAATACGGGCATAAAAAGTTTGCGCCAAAAAAAAGATGAAGTAGAAGTAATTCTTTCGAATGGTAAAGAACATAGTTTTGATCTGGTGGTGGGTGCTGATGGGATGCATTCACAAGTGCGCGATTTTATTTTTAGAAAGGATGAAGGTGTGCATCATCTCGATACTGGCTGGGGTGGTTGGCTGTGGTTTTGCGAAGATCGCAAATATCCTCATAATGAGATTACCGAATTTTGGGGAAATGGCTTTTGTCTTGGAGTTTATCCGATTAAGGGCAAATTAGGTATTATTGTTGCCATGCCTAATCACAAGGCTTGTCTTGATGGCGCGCATAAAGGTCGGCGACAGATGCTTAAAAAAATATGCGAAGGTATTGGCGATGCGCTGCCGCATAACGTTATTTCGGCGATTCCTGAGGATCATGAAGAAATGTTTTATTGGCGCTTACAAGATGTTCGGTGTAAAGAATGGTCTAAGGGTCGGGTTGTGCTTTTGGGTGATGCAGCTACTGGATTTTTACCTACGGCAGGCATCGGCGCTTCGATGGCGATGGAATCAGCAGCAGTGTTGAATGATGAACTATCACGAGTTGATGCGCGTTATGTAGAAACTGCGCTTAAGTTTTATACGCAACGACGTAAGGCTCGAGTAGAAAAAGCGCAAACTTGTTCACGCTTGATGGCGCGGCAGATGTTTGTAAATTCGGCCTTGCGCAGTAGTTTGCGTAATTTTATTTTGAAATCTTACAGCTTAGAGCGCTTATCAAAAGATTTAACTAAATTGTTTGATCAGCCGATTTAATCGCTTTTGCTATGCTCATGTCCTAACATCTGTTCGGGGTTGACCCATTGGTCGAATTGTTCTTCGGTGAGTAATTTTAATTTAACCGCAGCTTCTTTTAAGGTCAGATGTTCGTGATAAGCGTATTTAGCGATTTTCGCAGCATTATCATAGCCGATATGTGGGTTTAAGGCGGTGACGAGCATTAAAGTATTTTGTTCGTAATATTTTAGACGTTCAACGTTTGCCTCAATGCCTAGGGCGCAATGTTCATTAAAGTTATGGCATGCATCTGCTAAGAGATGGGCGCTTTGTAAAAAATTATAAATCATGACGGGTTTAAAAACATTCAGTTCAAAATTGCCCTGGCTGCCTGCAAATTCGATGGTGGTATCGTTGCCCATTACTTGTACTGTGACCATGGTCATGGCTTCGCACTGGGTTGGGTTGACTTTGCCGGGCATGATGGATGATCCTGGTTCATTTTCGGGGATGGTGATTTCGCTTAAACCACAACGTGGGCCAGAGGCCATCCAGCGAATATCATTGGCGATTTTCATTAAGCTTACGGCTAAAGTTCTGATCGCGCCGTGTACGTAGACTAGGGCATCATTACTTGCTAGGGCTTCAAATTTGTTGGGTGCACTGACAAAAGGGAGTTGTGTTAATTTGGCAATTTCAGCAGCGACCATGTCAGCGAACTCTGGATGAGTGTTTAAACCTGTTCCCACGGCAGTTCCGCCTGCGGCGAGTCTGTACAGATGTTTACTGCAGATAGTGATGCGTTCTATCGCAAAATCAAGTTGCGCGACGTAGCCTGAAAACTCTTGACCTAAGGTGATAGGGGTTGCATCCATGAGATGGGTGCGGCCGGATTTAATGTAATCTTTAAAAGCAAGGGCTTTTTTTGCGAGAGTGTCGCGTAAAGTTGCTACTGCGGGTAGAAGTTTTTGATGAATGATCAGGGCTGCAGCAATATGCATGGCGGTAGGAAAAGTGTCATTTGAACTCTGAGATTTGTTCACATCATCATTTGGATGAATCGGAGTTTTGCTGCCTTGTTCACCGCCCGCCATTTCGATGGCGCGATTAGAAATAACTTCATTGATGTTCATATTGGTCTGTGTGCCTGAGCCCGTTTGCCATACAAATAAAGGAAAATGGGCGTCAAGTTTTCCTGCGATAATTTCATCAGCGGCAGCATTGATCAATTGTGCTTTTTCAGGGGAGAGTAGCCCTAATTGAGCATTGACGGTAGCGGCAGCTTTTTTAAGCTGTGCCAAGGCGTAGATGACATCAAGAGGCATGTGCTCCCTGCCGATGGAAAAATGAATGAGCAAGCGAGCTGTTTGCGCGCCGTAATATTTGTCTATGGGGACTTCGATTGTGCCCATGCTGTCAGATTCAGTACGTAATTTTTGCTTCATGGCGGATCCTTATGCTCTAAATTGCGTCAATCATAACAAGGGGTAGGAGCGGGTGCAAGGATTTATACCCATTGTACTTCAAAAGACTGGAATTTTAACAAAATGCGAAGCTATAGAAAAAATTAACGTAGAAATTTCACTGTTTGTTCCCGAAGCATAAAGGCCATGCTGTAGGGGCGTAGTCTTGCTACGCCCGGTAACTGCAGAACTTTAAAACTCATAAGCAATGATGATTTTTTTATTAAGCAGGCC
>JAGVKT010000091.1 GCA_020050355.1 Gammaproteobacteria bacterium
ATAATGATCCATTAAAAGCCGAATATATGGCCGCAATATTTTGTTCATGCCGATCTTAATAAACTCTTGACGTACTTGAGGAGTCCATATATGACGCCTTCGGGGGATGGGATGCTGCTGCAGTTTTTAAAGCCCATCTTCATTTCGACTTTTGATTTACCTATATAGCTTCGCAGCTTTAAAGCTTGCAGCATAAATTTGCAAAAGGCCTTATTTTATGAGACAATGCGCGCGATGATTAGGGTGCTATTGATCTTGAGGTAAGAGTGTATAGGCCCGATGTTTGTCTTAAGATAATTTTTATTGTATGAGTTACTCATGTTCTTTTTATCGCCAGACAATGGTTCATCTTTCTAAACTATAGTGTTTAGATGTAACAATATCTGGAGATTAAAATGGAACAGCCAATTCTGTTCAGTGCATTACATTTGCCCGAAGATTTGCAAAAATCTTTAACCCGTTTAGGTTTTACTGAGCCTACGCCTATTCAAAAACAAGCAATTCCTGTAGCGTTAAAGGGGCGCGATATTTTAGGTTCTGCCCAGACCGGTACAGGTAAGACCGGTGCTTTTGCCATTCCGCTTATTGCCAAGCTCATGAACTCTGCTTATGGCAGTGCTTTGATTTTAACGCCTACGCGTGAACTTGCTGCGCAGGTGGCCAAGGTGATTTATGATTTGTTGCCACATAAGGCGCGCATTAATGTTGCTTTATTGATTGGTGGTCAGCCGATGGGTAAGCAGTTTCGACAGCTCAAAGCAGCACCTCGTATTATTGTGGGTACGCCCGGACGCGTGAATGATCATTTGCAACGTAAAAGTTTGTCTTTAGCGCAAGCTAATTTTTTAGTGTTGGATGAAACCGATCGCATGTTGGATATGGGGTTTGGTGTGCAGCTAGATGCGATTATCAAATTTTTGCCTCGTGAGCGGCAAACTTTAATGTTTTCAGCAACGATGCCCGCAAATATTATGAAATTATCCGCAAAATATTTACAGCAGCCCGAGCGCATTGCGATTGGGGCAGCACATAAAGCAGCGGTGAATATCAAAGAAGAAGTTTTGCATATGAAGCCCTCAGCAAAATATCAGCAATTGGTTAGAGAGTTAGATGAGCGGCAAGGATCGGTGATCGTTTTTGTTAAGACCAAACGTGGTGCTGAACAACTTGCAGGACAGTTATGTGAAGCAGAATATCTTGCGGATGCCATTCATGGTGATTTGAAGCAACGGCAACGTGATCAAGTAATTAAAGCCTTTCGCAATAAGAATTATCGAATTATGGTAGCTACCGATGTGGCAGCACGAGGTTTGGATATTCCCCATATTGAGCATGTCATTAATTATGATTTGCCGCAATGTCCGGAAGATTATATTCATCGTATTGGTCGTACTGCGCGTGCGGGTGCTCAGGGTTCAGCGATGAGTTTTGTGTCGCCTGCCGAGATGGGAATTTGGAAGGATATTCATAAACTCATGGGCGGACAAGAAGTAAATACGCGTCCGGTTTATGGTCAGAACAAAAATCAAGCGCCACGTCGATTTAAAGCAGAACATAATAAATTTAAGAAACGGAAGTACTAAAATGACCATGGCTGCCCCACGCGTAGGCTTTGTTAGCTTAGGCTGTCCAAAAGCTTTGGTCGATTCTGAGCGTATTATTACTAATTTACGTTCTGAAGGTTATCAGATCGCTCCTGATTATCAGGGTGCTGATTTGGTTGTGGTGAATACCTGTGGTTTTATTGAATCTGCGGTGAATGAGTCGCTGGATGCCATTGGCGAAGCTTTAAACGAAAATGGTAAAGTTATTGTGACCGGGTGTCTTGGTGCTAAAAAAGAAGTTATCTTGGCGCAACATCCTCAGGTTTTAGAAATTACTGGAGCGCATGCTTATGAAGATGTTATGCGGGCGGTACATAAGCATTTGCCGCCGAGCAAAGACCCGTTTGTAAATTTGGTTCCTGCGCAAGGGATTAAATTAACACCGAAGCATTATGCTTATTTAAAAATCTCTGAAGGCTGTAATCATGCGTGCACCTTTTGTATTATCCCGTCGATGCGAGGCAAATTGCAGAGCCGTACTATTGATGAAGTTTTAACAGAGGCCTATAAATTAAAACAAGCTGGTGTTAAAGAGTTATTAATTATTTCACAGGATACCAGTGCTTATGGCGTGGATACTAAATATACTGAACGCATGTGGCATGAACAAACTCTTAAAACTAAATTTTATGATCTGTGTAAAGCTTTAAGTGAGTTTGGTATCTGGGTACGCTTGCATTATGTTTATCCTTATGCGCATGTTGATGAAATTATTCCGCTGATGCGTGAGGGTGCTTTGTTGCCTTATTTGGATATTCCTTTTCAGCATGCGAGCGCGCGTATTTTAAAATTAATGAAGCGGCCGGCGAGCTCCGAAAATAATTTAGAGCGTATTAAAGCCTGGCGGAAGATTTGTCCAGAATTAACAATTCGTAGTACTTTTATTGTGGGTTTTCCGGGAGAGACTGAGGCGGAATTTGAAGAGTTACTCGAATTTTTAACAGAAGCGCAATTAGACCGTGTCGGTTGTTTTAAATATTCACCAGTTGCAGGCGCTAAGGCTAACCTCTTGCCAGATGCTGTGTCTGAAGAGATTAAAGAAGCGCGTTATCATCGCTTTATGGCGTTACAAGCAAAGATCAGTGCAGCGCGTTTACAAGCAAAAGTAGGTCAACGTATGCGCGTATTGGTTGATGAAGTGCGTGATGATCTCGTTGTTGCGCGCTCTATCGCAGATGCGCCAGAAATTGATGGTTTGGTATTCATTGAAAACGCCATGCATTTGAAGCCCGGTCAATGGGCTGATGTGCAAATTAATGCTGCTGATGAATATGATTTATTTGCGGTGTTGGTTTGAGTAGCACCACTAGGTTCTCTTCATTTGCCCAGGTCGTTAAAAATAACAATCACTGCAGTTAAAGCCAAGCATTCAAAGTTTTGAATTAAAAAAATGTCAATGAGCTCCGCTTTAGAAGACGCATTTAATTTTATTTTAGCATTTTCTAAATAATGCTCGACCGTTCGTGGCGAAAGTTTTAAAATTCCGGCGATCATTTTTGCTGTTTTCCCTTTGGCAAAAAAATGTAAACACTGTGATTCTCGTGTAGATAAATAGACATGGCCAAATTTTTTTCCAGGTAAAGTTAAAAAAGGATTTGCTAGGTGTTCTGAAGCAGTTAATAAACCGAGTTGCAAAAATGCAGTAAAAGCATGTGCAAAGCCCCAAAATTTTGCTGATCTAAAACAATAGAACATCCAATGACATGTCTATTATTTGTTTTTGCATTACTGCGAGCTTGTGCTAATGCTGATTTTTATTGTAATATATAAAAATATTTTTATATATACCAAACGCAGTTCAAAATGCGAAGTTGTACTTTTCCCTGAGGTTGAACTGTCCGGCCCACCGCCGTCATCCTGATTTTTTCGCAGAAAAACATCAGGATCCAGCCCGCCTG
>JAGVKT010000056.1 GCA_020050355.1 Gammaproteobacteria bacterium
TGCGAAGCAATCCAGTTCGATCTCTGAACAGAAATCTGTTCTAGATTGCTTCACTACGTTCGCAAAGACGGCTTTTTTAAAAAATTGTCCGGTACAAAGATTAAGTTGAAACAAAAAAAGTGAAACCAAATTATTGCGTGTCATTTCCTACTAGAAAACAAGATTTATTTATGAAATTTTAGAAATCACTTAGGATGCTCGCCGCTCTACTTAAAGCGGATGGTCCTGGAGCTCAGACGTTAGATTACATTTCTATCGGCACTAAAGAGACGGAAAGACAACTGAACCAGGATTGAATTGGGTTTTAATCTCTTCAGGTTGAATTAAAATGAAATGATAAGTTTGCAGCATTGGAATCTAGGATGGAGGACAAGAATGTCGAAAGGACTATTGATACTACTGATGTTGGTTTGCTTTGGTGCTCATGCTAAAGGCGAGCTCGATGCAAATGAAAAAAAGATCGTCGCAATCATCCATCAAAATGAAAAGCAAGAAATTGAATTTATCCAAAAAACAGTCAACATCAATAGCGGCACCTTTAATCTGAATGGCGTTAAAAAAGTGGCTAAGCTGTATGATAAGTCGCTCAAAAAATTAGGATTTAAAACCGAATGGATAACACTGCCAGCTAAGATGCGGCGCGCCGGACAACTTAGCCGTCACCCCTAGCAAGTGTGGGTTATCTGTCTTTTACAAAATGGAAATGATGTGACAGGACCCTTTACTTAAAGTCTCCTTATTTTCACTTTTTGGTGTATTGGTGAGTTAAAAGACATCCTGCCAGACAGCTATAAATGGGCTACACCAACGGTAATGCTTAATAAATTATTGGCGGCATTGTCTGCCTAAAATGTTGTGGCGAAAGCTAAAATCCATCTTCCCAAACTAATCGGGTCAATGACATCGGTGGTCGCTAAATCCAATTATCGTTGTTTAACATGTAACAGATTGATATATCTAGCTGTTTGTTAAATCTTCGTCAAAGGTAACTTGACCTGTGGATACGTCATACATCCCACCAATAATGCCGCACTGGCCTGATTCAATGAGTTTTTTTAAAATAAGGCTTCGGTCAAGAATAGCATCGATCGTCTTTTTGACATTAATATGGGCTACTTTTTCCACAAACTCGGGATTGTTCGAGGTTCGATTATTTACTTCAGTATCTTCGTCATCGATTGCGGGTTTGATTTTCTCTAATAAGGCGGATAAATTTCCCATCTCCACGTGATCACAAGCTCCTTTTATTGCTCCGCATTTGCTGTGGCCTAGGACGACGATTAGTTTTGCGCCGGCGACTTGACAACCAAATTCCATGCTGCCAAGGATGTCTTCATTGATAATATTGCCAGCCACACGGATACTAAAAATATCGCCGAGTCCTTGATCAAAAATGATCTCAGCAGACGTTCTCGAGTCAATGCAACTTAAAATCACGGCAAAGGGATGTTGCCCATCGGAGGTTTCGTTGGCCTGTTGGAGTAAATTACGATTAATTTTGAGATTATTAACAAAACGTTCATTGCCTCTTTTCAATAATTCTACTGCGATTTCTGGTGTTATTTTTTCTTGCAGTTCTTTGGTTAACGTTTTCATTAAATATCCCCTCTAATTTAACTGCGTATGATGTTAGTTTGGCTCGATGAAACCAATGGTTTCGACCGATATATTTTTCCTCTGAGCATTACTCTTATAATCTTTGATAAACTCGACCACATCATAGGCGATTGACTTTGAATTACTGCAATCGATGATGACGCCAGAACCAGCAGGAATTTCATCTAACGCTTTGATAATACTTGCTTTATTAAAGAAGGATACTTCTTCCGCTAACGTTAAGTGATGAATAATATGTGTATTTTCCTTGGAAGACATTTTTTTCATGTAATAGGAGTTACGATAGCTGTGTCTTAAGGTATAAAAGATACCGAATCCAATGCCAATAAGGATACCAATTAGCAAGTCGGTAGCTAAAATGCCTATTACTGTGGCAATAAAGGGCACAAATTGCTCATCACCTAGGTGTATCATTCTTTTAAACAGAGCCGGGTTTGCAAGCTTATAGCCAATGAATATGAGGATAGCGGCTAAACTAGCGAGTGGTATCATATTTAACCAATTGGCTATCGCAATAGAACTGATAAGAATGTATATACCATGAAGAATGGTAGATAATTTCGTTTGTCCACCGAACGTTATATTGGCGCTGCTTCTAATGATGACTTGTGTGATTGGTAGCCCGCCAATCATGCCAGAAACTATATTGCCAAGCCCTTGTGCTTTCAATTCTCGGTTGGTGGGTGTGATTCGTTTATAAGGATCTAATTTATCGGTTGCTTCGACACAAAGCAATGTCTCAAGGCTTGCTACTAAGGCTAACACAATCGCTACTTTCCAAACCAAATAATTAGTAATCTCTGATAGATTTGGCATCGTGAACTGATGAAAAAAATCAGTCACAGAAGAGGCCACGGGTAATGACACTAAATGCTCTTGATTAAGGTAAAATTCGGGGGCATGTATTTTGAATAGCATGTTGACAATGACACCTAAGATAACTACAGCAACGGGTCCTTGTAAAACCTGGAACAGCTTGTGCTTTTTAGTCAACACTTTGTCCCAAATTATCAAGAGGATAATAGATATTAAGGAAATCGTGACTGCCCCGGGGGTAAAAGCGTCAAACATTTTAATGAGGGAGCTTAACGTGGTTTCACCATCGGGCTGAAAAAATGATAATTCACCGACATAATCTTTGTCATATCCGAATGCATGAGGAATTTGTTTTAATATAATTAACAAACCTATACCTGTTAACATCCCTTTGATGACGGAGGATGGAAAAAAATGGGCAATAAACCCGGTGCGCGCATAGCCCATCATAAGTTGCATTCCCCCCGACAGCACCACTGCAAGTAAAAAGGCTGACCAGGAATTTAAAACACTTAAAGCGTTTAACACGATAACGGCTAAACCGGCAGCTGGACCACTGACACCTAAAGCAGAACCGCTTGCTAGCCCAACAACTATTCCTCCAACAATCCCTGCAATAATTCCAGAAAATAAAGGTGCACCTGAAGCTAAAGCAATTCCAAGGCATAAGGGGAGGGCAACAAAGAATACAACAATGCTTGCTGCAACATCGTTTTTAACCGTGTTTACCATATCAGTGCTCCACGAATTGCATTGTCAATCGGTGTTATTTGATATCATTTATTTTACTGGCTGACTCACATCGCAACCCCAAAGCATTTTAGCTTGAAAGGACGCATTGCGAATCAATTGTTGTGACTGAAACCCGGCCTCAATGAACTCAATACCTTCTAACAACCATTTGGCTAATTTGGGTTGGACTAATCGATAAAACACGCGATTACCTTCTTTTCGTTGGTCCACCATTTTTTTTGCTCTTAAAACGGAGAGGTGTTGTGAAACAGATGAGTGACTTATTTCTAATAAATTAGATAAACTTGTAACATCTTTTTCACCTGTATAGAGTTCTTCTATAATTCGGATACGATGCGCGTGGGATATCGCATTTAAATAACTGGCTAGTTCTTGCGAGATAAGCGTTCTAGAAGGCATTTTATACATACCAATATTCAAATATTCTAAAATACTAGCATTCAAATTTCTATTTATCAACGTTTAAAAAGTAATTGAAATTGAACACGTTATTGCGTTTATCTGCTGATTTTCAACATGAGTTTAGGAAAGCGAATTTAGATACCTTGTTCTGGTCAAGGGCTATAGAGCCGTTAAGAATAAACTGATTGCTTGGCGTAACGGCTCAGCTGGGGGGCTAACTTATATTATTGGGGGGCAAACCTTGCGATATCCGGGTGTTCGACTGGCGTATTACTGCTAGGATCAGCGCTAAACGATTCATCTGGATTTTTTAATTTATCAGCGATGTTTTTAGCTGATAATTGGTTATATGCTTTGAAAAAGCCATAAGTGCCTACTAAGCCGGCAAGGGCGCATCCTCCAATAGCAAGCGCTGCTAATCCAGCACTTAGAATGGTTACCGATGCCACTAAAGCGAACACAGAGGTCGCAATGAGCAAGGAAGCAGCTGCCATGCAAGTATACAGAAAAAGACGCGAATATTTGTCAGTTTCTTCAGGGTTATTTCTGGCATTAACATGGAATTTTGCGTTAGCCATCACGCGGCCAGGAATGGTGATTGGACAAGGAATAAAACTAGGCCATATGATACCTAGAGCAAAATGATTCCAGCTAATGTTTGATAAATTTGGTTTTGGAATTCTTGCATATTTGCTTAAAAACCATTGCGCGGTATCGCCGCAGTTAAGGGATAAAATGCCAGCATCTTTGTCAGTTGAATACCAATAGTCTCGATATTGTTTAACGATGTCTTTAGGGTCTGCTTCAATATCAAAGCTAAAAGTAGAGCTGGCTTGATCGATATACGCATTAGGACCTGATGTTACCCAATTATGTCCAGGTTCTTCCCATCGATTAATCCCGTAAAAAGTATGGGGGGTTGTTGATGTGTTTTCGAGGACTATCTCGATGTGTGTAAATATACTATGAAAATCTAATACATGTATTTTAATGGTAGCCATTTCTTTACCTGACGAATTTCTAGTCGTATATATTAACAATATGAATATATATTGTCAATAAAGAGCAAAATGAATTCAGCAGTAAGCTCTTAACAGATACTTTAATATCACTATAGGTAGTGCTAATAATTACACCATAACTCGGGCTTCGTGATTAAAAAATCTTACCCAGATTTATGGGGTAGTATTTTATAGTATTAGACACACGAATTTTTTATGTTTCTTTTTTTAATATTATCTTAAAGTTGCTTTGAAAATCAGGTAAACTTCGCATCGTAAAAAAACAAGGTAGTTTATGTTTAAGAAGCAGAATATTTCGAATGGCATCGTTTTATCATTTCTCTTGCTAGTAAGTGTGTTTTCTTTATTAGCACCGACCTTTTTAACTTTTCCAACTTGGGCGAGTATTCTTAATTTCACCGCAGACTTTGGCATTGTCGTTTTAGGGATGACCTTATTAATGATTGCCGGGGAATTTGATCTATCTGTGGGCTCAAATTTTGCTTTAACTGGGATGATATTTGCTACACTATCGCAACATGCTAGCCATGGAATTTTTGCCTTATGCATGGCGCTTTTGATAGGCGCTGGCATTGGGTTTATCAATGGACTAATCACATTGATTCTAAGAATTCCTTCGTTTATTACCACACTAAGCACGATGTTGATACTAAGAGGCGTGGTGCTCCTTTTCACCGAAGGGTATCCAATTACCATTGATGGCAATAATATGACGATGGAACTGCTTGCAGGTACTTTCGTTGATAACTTGTTGGTATCGTTTCTTTGGTGGTTAGTGATTGGCGTATTGCTTAATTACCTATTGAACCAAACAAAACTGGGAAATCATATCCAAGCCACGGGTAATAATCCAGATACGGCTTACTCTGTGGGCATCAACACTCACGCCATTAAATTAATGTGTTTTACATTATGTGGGATGCTGGCGGCACTTGCAGGTGTTATTCAATTTAGTCATATCAATAGCCTATCACCCACAGCTGGCGAACAATATGAACTATATGCCATAGCAGCGGCAGTCATTGGCGGAACGTCATTGAAAGGTGGACAAGGCAGTATATTCGGCGCTGCGTTAGGGACATTGCTCATCAGTACCATTGACTCAGGACTGATTCAGATTGGTGTATCAACTTATTGGTTCCGGGCATTTGTTGGTGTGATCCTCATTCTTGCTGTCTCGATTAATTATTCCTTTGGTAGCGTTAAATATGGCATGCGATAATAAACAAAAGCCTCTATTGCAGGCGGAGCATATTAGTAAGTGGTTTGGCAATGTCAACATATTGGACGATGTCTCTTTTCAGATATTCCCAGGGGAAATCATTGGTTTAATGGGTGAAAATGGGGCGGGAAAATCAACATTAGTGAAAATCATTACTGGTTATTACTCACCCAGTAAAGGCAACCTATATTGGCAAGGCAATCCCTTAAACTATCGACGTTCATTCGGACCTATTCATGCTTATCGCATTGGTATACAAACTGTCTATCAACAGCTAGGCTTAATCGAAAATTTATCCCTATGGCGAAACTTTTTTCTAGGCAATGAATTAGTGACAGGCCATTTTCCTTTTAGACGGTTAGATGTTAAGCAAATGCAACAGATAACCCAGCAACAATTAACAGATTTTGGTGTGGATAAGACCTTTCAAGCCCAAACACGAGTGAGTGATTTATCGGGTGGTGAAAGGCAGGCGTTAGCGATATGTCGGGCAAAATATTTTAAACCGAAATTACTCATTCTTGATGAACCAACGAGTGCACTCTCAAAGAATCGTATGGACAGTGTTTTAAAATCGATTAAATCCGTGGCCGATGCTGGCATTGCAGTTATATACATTTGCCACCAAAGAGAGCATTTGCAGGCGGTTGCAAAGGAGATTCTCTATTTAGATAAAGGAGCCCTGGTAGCGAGGAAGGTATGTGAACGTAATCAGATAAAAACAGAAGAATATCACGCTTTTTAGAAGGAATTAACTTTGAAATACTTTAAAATTATACACTCTGTCATGTTTTTTTGGCTTAGTGTAACGAGCAGTTTTGCCAATAATACTTATTATTTGATTACTCATGGTTCGCAGGACCCTTATTGGACTTCTTTATTTGACGGTGCAAAGCAAGCAGCGAAGGATTTAAACGTTCAAGTCCAAGTTTTATCCCCACCCGGTGCCAATGACGTTCCCAAGCAACTAAAATTCATTGAAAGTGTCCTTGCCACTGATCCATTGGGCATCGCGACGACGATTCCTTCGAATACCGTATTTTCGAAGAGTTTAAAACAAGCAGAAAGTAAGCATATTCCAATCATCGCGGTGGATACGAAACCAAGTAATCATCAGAAAAATCCGTATTTGGCGTTTTTGGGATCCGATAACTTCCAAGCAGGGAAAATGCTGGCTATGGAAGCAATTAAGCATGCACGCGAAAAAGAGAGGGCGGTTATATTGAATCCTCAACCTGGCCATGTTGGTCTTGAAATGCGCGCTAAAGGTATCAAGCAAGTATTAAGTGAAAATAACATGGTTGTGGAAGAGCTGGATGTGGGCACCGATGCTAATTTTGTACAATCAAGAGTCAAGTCCTATTTTCTGCGTCATCCCAATACAACGATCCTGTTTTGCTTAACCTCCCAGGCACTCGACCCCATTGGGCAAATGCTACTTCAACCTAAAAAGAATAATTTTAATTATAAGCCGCTCGTATTTAGTTTTGATAAAACCCCAAATACCCTGTCTTTGATAGACAAAAACGTCGTAGCTTATGCCGTTGATCAGCAACCTTTTTTAATGGGGTATCTCGCAATAGCCCAGTTGGTTTTATTTAATAAATTCCACTTAAAGCCTGTGAATATTAATACTGCCACCTAATCCTAGGCATAAGAATGTCGCTAAGTATGGACCTTCGTCATATTCACATAGGGTTTAAAGGAGCTATCTTTGGATAATTTAATATCCTCCGAATTCATGTGTTTAAAAAATCCTAGCTTTATATGAATCTTGATTGCGTTTTTAGTCACAAATTCGATGACTCGATGACTGCGGTGATTTTCTAACTCAAACGTCTCCGTAATTTCATCGATGAGTGACTGTAAATACTTGCCGTTCTTTTTGTTCATTTGATATTGATTTAACCGTGATTGAAAATACTGCGTCATGTCTTGTTTGGAGATGTCAAACTGTCTCGACAGAACGCTCATGTTATAGAGCTTGAGCAGGGTTTCAATTTCAAATATGTAGGCGTTAGCTTCGTTATTAGAGATACGCCCATAGACATTAAATGCGTGTCCAGCTTCATGAACAAGTACTCCTATAATATCTATGGGGCTTGTTTTTTTTGCATCCAAAAAAGATTGACTGATTGCTATGGTAACGTTTGGAATCCAATCTGGATAAACGTGCTTCAATTTTTTGTAAGTGATTTCTGTGACGAAAATCGCAGGGTTATTTTTTAAACCAAAAAAGGAATTTCCACTCAGAAGGTCAATTGTTAGTTCAGGAATAATGGCATTCGTTCCATTGCTTAACCCATCAATCGCAAGTATTTGGCAATAAATTAGCATTCGTTGCATTTCTTCAAGCGTCATAATCTACCCTCCATGGTGCGGCAAGCTGGTTCAAAATAGGATGCATAAGCACATATTCGATCATGCTAATAATAGTAATACCATCTGGTTAAAATTAATGTCAATACAAAATGTTCAAATATTCGTGAAACTGGGCTTAAATTTAATTAAAGAGATGGATTATGAATAGATGAAAATAAATTAAGACAAGATGTTTTGATGATTGTCATAATAGTGAAATAAGAAGTCACATAAGCGAAACAATAACGCTAAAGCTATGTTGAAATAACTTCGTCTTGAAAATGTGGACTACTTTAAATAAGCATCGAAACGAAGGGTCTTTTATTAGTATGGTTATGACGTTTCTTCGCATAAATCCCACCTCTTCAAGAGAGTATGTTTACACTCAATCCTGCATGGTTTAAAATAGACCAATATGTATGTGCTGAAGATAAAATTATGCTGAACTTTCCCGGAAGTTTACGAATAGAATATAAAGAAAAGTCGAAATTAAGTCCTGAAGATTCTGAATTAATCAGCAAAGGATTTACGCCAAAGACCATAATGCAAGACCAAGAAGGGCACAGTTATATTGCAAAATCCCCCGATCCGTTAACGGCAAAAGACGTTTTTAACGGGTATGTTCCACCACAAGCCATTGATGAATTAGACCCCAAAACCAAACGCCATATTTTTTCACTTGAATTTGAGGGGGCATTTTTAGAATTGCTTATCCCCAACGTGATGAAAGGGCTGTTTGGTGATCTAATGGTGGTCCCTGAGGTCTATCTGCATGTTGGCCAGAATAATCAGGTGATACTTTTGTCAAAGATTCTTAGTCACTTTGATGAGTTTTTACACCAAAAAGTCACCCAAAAATTTGGAGCTGTGCTTGAAAATAGTGAGATTCCAAGGCGAGAACAATTAGATCTTAATGAGGACGATGCTTTTTTTATTGGTCAAATCTATGCTGCTGCCCTAATATTTAATCACTGGGATATTTTAAATTCAAAGTTTCTCAACTCTGGAAAAATCCGAGTTGATAATCAATTTAAAGCCTGCATTGTGGATTTTGGATTTTGTGGTCATTTGAGTTATAAGGGACGTCACAATGATAGTCTTTGTATCGACGATGAAAATTTTACTAAAGGTAAAAAAATCAATTATCGCTTCTTTACAAGTAACTATTTACAAGATTATCGACACCGGTTTGCATTGCCTTTCGATGGGAGGGTAGGCACATTACTTCCCCATACAATTATTGAAAATTTGTTTGATCTATCCGGTAACAATCCGATCAGTTTAAGTATGCGCAAGGGCTTTGCTACAATGGTCGAGCAAGCAATCCATAATCTTGAGTCTAATCCTAATCTCTATGAAACAGCCTTCAATGATAGTCTCAATCACTTTTCAAAAGAATCGAGCATTCAGCCGCAAGATTTAGGTGAGTGGATAAACATGAGTTATTATCACGGGAATCCACAAAGCGATACGCTTTTTACCATTATTTCAGATCGCGTCTACGATTGTCAGAGGCTTTTAAACCAATTTAATCAAGGGGTTGATGCGATAAGTCTCCACGAAGAAACACGTGATCATTATGTTCAACATAACATGCTGAAATCTATATAACGAAATGCCATTGAATTGAAAGACTAGTTGGCAGCATTGTTTTCTATGTCAGCTTGCCGAGTTAATGACGTTGATATGCCAGAATCAATCTTGAAAGTTAGCGCCATAATCGAGGATATTCCAATAAAACCTGTTACCAATAACTTAGGTGACGCCGGAAGCTGGCCAATTGTAAGAACGATGATTGCCGTCATCCCCATATTAATAAAGTTCATCACTGCGGAGCCATTTGATGTATCATCACAATGCCGTAATGCCAACGAGGATGCATTTGCAAATACGAATGATAAGGCAAAATTAATTAACGTCATGGGTAAAAATAAAGAATAAACAAGACTAAAGTCGATGATATAAGCATATAACATGGTAAGGACGCCAAAAGTTGCAAATCGGACGCCCAATTTCATGATAAAAGAAGACGAAAAGAAATGTGTTAAATAAGCACTGGTGATTGCGCCAAAAAGCATGCCAAGTGTCGGGAGCAAATTCATCAACGCAAACGTTTTTTCACTGTATCCATTGCCAGTTATTGAAATGAATGGTGCCCAAGTGGCAAAGAGGTAAATAAAACTGCTCGCACAGCCTAGTAGTACACCGCCCTGAATAATCGACTTATTTTGAAATTGGCGTCGATATTTCGTTATTAAGTATGAAATATTCAATGCATTATTATCAGGGGTTGATAGCGTTTCTTGTAGACGGGATACGAGTATCAAGATAACTAGACCATCGCCTAATGCAAAATAAAAACATCCTTGCCAGGAAAAAAGGCTCAAAATGACACTGCTTATGCCAACCGCTAAACCGGGGGCAATGGCAAACGCTATGACAAGAATCGCAATCCGTTTTGCAGCGATGCGATTATTGCACATTTCATTGACCAGGGTGAAAGCCATTTTTAAACCGACCCCGGCTCCCAAACCCATAAATAAGCGCGCAATGGGTAACAGGCTAAAGCAATGCAAGACGCCAGCCATGATGCAAACAATATTTGATAAAATCTGGACAAGAATACCAACATAAAGCGCCGGTTTTCTGCCCAATCGATTCGCAAGAGGCCCATAGATGAGCTGACCAACTGCGTAGCCAATCAAATAAAGACTCATCAATAATTGAACTTGATCGTTGTTGATTTCAAAATAATGGGTGATTTCAGGCAGCGCCGGTGTTGGAATAACGGCATTCACCGAAGCAAATGAAATCATCAGCAAAAATGTCAGCCAAGGGAAGGGGGTGTTGTTCATCATTATACCGTTTTAAATAAATACAAAATAGTTATTCTATTATCATAAATTGCATATAAATTTACAATTCGATAAAATGTTAATAACTATTAACTAAAATGCAATAATAAATGAGTAAATTTGATGCGGTTCAGACGTTGATCTGTGTGGTCGAGCAAGGTGGCTTTTCGGCTGCGGCAAGGATAAAAAAAATCTCGACAGCCGCAATCAGTCGACAAATTGCCCAGCTTGAATATGAATTGGGGGTAAAGCTTTTACATCGTACAACGCGGCAAATTCGTTTAACCGAGGCAGGCCAGCTTTATTTATCCCATTGCCGGCAAGCTCTTAGCGCCTTATCTGAAGCAGAAAATGCATTAATTGCAAGCCAGAAAAATGTATCAGGTTGTTTAAACGTTTCTTGCAATCGATACTTTGCCCATCATTATCTTATCCCGAAACTACCTCAATTTCTAACAAAATACCCGCAATTAAAACTCACCTTTGATCTCGCTGAACGAATGCCGGATCTCGCTTCGGAAGCAATTGATATTATTTTTGGTGTGACCATGCCTGGTAAGCTTGATTATATTTGCCGAGGGATAACCAAAACGCGCTATGTGCTTTGTGCAACCCCCAAGTATTTAAGCCAACAGGGTAATCCCACACAGGTGCATGATTTATATCAACACCGCTATATTACTCATTCAATGCGTGAACCTGTTGATGTTATCCAATTTAGGCAAGATCAACGACTAGAAATTGATCCTTACCTAACGTTTAATGATAGCGGTGCGATGCTCATGGCTGCTTTAGAAGGGCTGGGGATTGTCTATTTACATGATTATGTGGTTAAGGATGCACTAAAACGAGGGGATTTAATTGAGTTATTGCCCGAAGCCAGTTTAGTCGACCAGACAGTCTACATGTATTGGCAAAAGCAACGCTATTTACAACCCAAAATAAGAGCATTTGTTGACTACTTCGTTGATAATGCACCAAATAATTGAGGGTTTTTCCTAAGTGACTGAACACCTGTGTATAGAGAAAAATCATACCATCACAGTCGTTGCGATCTTTTATACAGGCCCTGAAAAAAGTCCCGAACTAACTTCGCTGTCGCTGCGAGCAAAGCGAAGCAGTCCAGAAGATCGATGAGCTTAAATAAGAAACAAATTGTGAAGTTAGTTAAGAGAGAGCAAAACGAATAAAACCAGTGCAGAACTTTAACGTGACATCGATCTGGATTGCTTCGCTTGCGCTCGCAACGACTAAATATCGGGCACCTACCAAAAACAGATAAAAATATCCGCACAATCATTAATCACTAATTACGGGTAGTCCTTAATTTGGATAGAATTAGCAACGGTTTGGATACGTTTGGTGGACATGTTAATGATCCATCGTACTAATTTTCCAGGGGCATATTTCAAGGCTTTTTGAATAAAATTACCAATCACCTGACTGATAAACCCTTGGCTATTCATCATATTGGCAGCCTGTTGACCAAGGCGCTGGTTGCTTTCAATGAACGGTTTCATGACATCTTCATAAGTCATAAATGCTGCGGCAAAATTATCTTTCTCTCGCGCTAACTCGCCTGCCAAGATATAAGCACCAATAATTGCTAGGCTTGTGCCTTGTCCTGAAAGAGGGGAGGCGCAGTAGCCGGCGTCTCCAACTAAGGTTACCCGACCTTTGCTAAAACTCGGCATTTTGACTTGGGCAGCCTTATCAAAATAATAATCATCGCCCGTAGTTTGATAGGAAAGCAGCTTAGGCATCACCCAGTCAATGCCATGGAATGCTTGGTTTAATCGTTGTTCATGCGCTTTTCGGTCTTTCAGAGGAATCGCTTTTTCCTTGCTGACAAAGCCAAAACAAGCTTTCATTTGTTGATTGTCGCCGGTGCTCCACACTTGAGCAACGCGCCCAATTTCGGTGAATTGCATCTCTTGGTTGTTTAAATGGAGATAATTTGGGGCATTATAAACGCATAAATACACACCTAAATCATGGAGCCACTGAGATTCCTCGCCAAACACCAAATGACGAACAGTTGAGTGAAGGCCATCTGCACCGATTACGAGATCAAATGACTGCTTGTTGCGATGTTTAAAACTCACTTCAACATGCGTATCGGTTTGTTCAACTGCTTCAATGACATCATCAAACCAAATATCGATGCCGGATAAATGATCATAAAACGTTCGGCAAATACCTTCACGCACCACTTCGATATCATCGCCACTCCGATGCCCAAACGCTTCACCATCCATCTCTTCAATGGTTTTGCCCTGTTTATTCACTAAAATTGCATTTTGCATGTTGGTATTTAATTGCTTTAATTTCTCATATACCCCCATGCGGCGAATGACTTCTAAGGCGCTGCCGCGAATATCTAATTTATACCCGCCAACTAAAAGCGCGGGCGCTCGTTCCACAATGGTTGGCTCAAAGCCATAGTGTTTTAACCAGTAGGCCAAAGAAAGACCGGCAATGCCGGCACCAGAGATTAATATCTTCATACGAATATTGGATAGGTGAAAGTTGAAAAAATTATAGCACTTTAATCGACCCTAGGATATCTAAGGCATAGAGGAGCCTATGATCTCGGCTGATAATCCAACTCTCATGCTACGCATGACTCTATAGTTGCGATTAGAAACTGTTATCAACCGTTTGATTAGTAAGTGCTGCTTCTTGCTCATTTGCTTCAGATAGCAATTTACTTTTTTGAAAGAGGCTGATTTGATTAACCACCAAATAACATTGTTTTTCGTAGGTAGATTTTGGCCTGTCAAACCAAGTTTGTAGCCAAGTGAGATTATCCCATAAATACGGGATAAAGCGGATAATTGGGTTTGTGCTATTTCGTAATGACTGATTGGTTGATTCATTCATAATGGCATGTATATCGTCAACCGTTTCTTTTAAGCATTGAGCCATTAGCTTTTGATTTTGCTGTTTATCATTGTCTGGGGAAAGTGCCTTATCCGCGTTGCTGACTTTTTGTAAAATTGCATCAAAAGGGGTTTGTATTTGGTTGTTGGAGGGCTTTAAGACTTTGATATAGTCCGATTGAACTGCTTGAATCATTTGATGCAAGGTTTTTAAACCATTTTCTAATTTTTGATATTCAGTCAGCTCCATGGGTTGGGGAGCAGGCCATTTTTCAATTAGGTCAAAGCAAAACAATAATTTATTCGTTGTTAAATCATTCAAAGGGTTGACTGTTAAATTTTCTGATTGCATTAAGTTGTCTTGGAATAAGTTGCTGGTATTAAATTCTTTAATGGTGATTGACAGAAGCTCTTTCCCTTTCTTTGTGGTTTGATTCAAAGCACTGATTTGGTTTTTTAAATTTAAAACTTGTGCTTCTGAAATTGTTTCAAAATCATGGGTGGATTTCGCCAGTTCCATGAGATGTCTATAAATCGGATTGCTCAGAAATATCATATTTGAATAAAGGGCCAATATATCTTCTAAAATGATTTTAACTGCTTGATTTTCTGAAGCCTTCGCTATTAATTTGCGAATTTGGTTTGATTTATATTCGTTGATTTCACTGCAAAGCTTTTGTAGCAATTACAAAACAGCATTTTCTGGTTCTTCTTGATCATAGTGCTCTGATGTGATGGTCATTAATGTTTTTTGTAGCAGAAAAAGGGGCTTTTCCACATTTACCTAATGGGTAATTGTAAAAATCATAGGGAACTCTCGCATCATCACCTCTATCAATAAGTGACAGGGCGATATCTTGAAAGTGGTTTTCGGTTAAATGAAAACTGTTGCAGCAGAGTAATATAAATTCTTCAACTAATGTCTGAAATTTAGCAATATTCCCCGTGTTGTTATTTATTTTAAGCAAGACTAACCGCATCGCCGCCATAGCCTGAACAATCATTACTTTTTTTCTGATAACCCCGTTTCCAAATTATTATGGCGTAACCTGATTCCGTGGTGATTGAAAAAGGATAAATAGTCCATATCAAACATCGGGGTTTTCATAAATACTTCCAGGCGATGTGGTATAAAGAATGCGTTATATGAAAAACAAATAAACATATCAAGAGGAGCTTATCACCAGGACTGCTCCTGACCTAGATTCCGCACCCTAAAATGATAATCAATGAGATAGATTCTGATTTAAGAGGTTAATTTCAACTAAACTTATAATAGGAGGAATTGAAGGAGGAGATTAACATGAATACACTCTTTTTGGCGACTGTCATTGGCTGGTATTTGGTCATCGTCAGCCTGTTTACATTATTTCGACGTGATGCTTCAATAGCGGTGATGCAAGACATTATGGGACAGCGCAGTCTCGTCTTTATCTTGGCTGTATTTACTCTCATTTTAGGACTGCTCATGGTCGCGAGTCATAATGTTTGGGTGATGGGATGGCCAGTGGTTGTGACGCTATTTTCATGGCTTGTGTTGCTAAGTGGCCTGGTCCGATTTTTCTGTCCAGAAACGGCCATTAAAATGGGACACTATTTTATCAACCATCCAACGAGAATGACGATATCAACGGTAATTTTCCTAATTATCGGCTTGTTTTTATTGTACCAAGTTTATTTTGCAGGCTATTTTGCCTAATTGCTTGCATGCTTGGCAGATCTTAAACTGCTCTTAATATAAGGGCAGTGGGTATTATTTATTTGCAATTCATATTCCATACTTTTTTAAGCGTTACGCTCAAAGTTTACTATTGGCCGGCGTTGAGTTGTCATCGAGTTCTATTGTTGGTGATTTGGCAATGTGCTCTCTTATGCCTGCAATTTTTTCAGAGTCATAGCCCTTGTCGCCTGTGATAGTCTTTTGAATTGCTTTCACTGCAACTGGCTCAGATATTTGTTTGTTATCATATTGTTCGATAGTCTCTTTCAGGTTTTTGTACATTGCTCGATAACTGGGTGAAAAAATGTTCATAAAAAAGTGAGCCCAGGTACTGCTTCTTGTTTGAAGGTACTTTCTAGTTTCTTCAATTGTATCTTTATTGTCACGAATGACTTTAAACAATTTTTCTGATCCATCCCTGTTTAATTGAATGGATGTCTTAGCGTTTGTTAAATCTTTTTGTAAGGCATCAATCATAATCTTAGCTGATGAATTAGTCGGTATTGATTTATAAATATCCCCACCATGCTTAATTGTGTCTTTAACTTGTCTATCAAAAGCTTGGCGTAATTGAACGACATCTACCCCTTTTTCTTCTAACTGGTTTATATTTGATGCAATTTGCTTCAGTATATCTACCATCCGTTGGTGGTTGTCAATGATTGCTAACGCGCTATCAAAATCTCGAAGTACTCTTTGGTATTCAGCCAACTTATCTAATTTATCTGTATTTGCACTGTTGAATAAATTTACAGATATCGACATAGCCTCACTAACACTATCTGCAGTGAAAATGTCGGTAGAAGGCAAGTTATCAAGGTTGGATTTCAACTCATCTGTGAGCCTAATAATAATTTCTGCGTTGGTTTCGCCTTTTAAGACGTTGCTAATACAATTTAATTTTTCTGGCGTTGACTCGCCAGAAACGACAAATGTTGGCATGATTTCAAGTGCTTGATTCTGTAATGTCTGTTGAGAAGAGGATAGTGCATCTTTCACCGCCCCCCTTAAAATGCCAGACAGAGGCGGGACACCCCCAGTTAATTCAGGATTTGCGGTGGTTTGAACCCAACTATAGGCAGAAACAAATATGCCGGTTATACCACCAACAAACACGGATCTAAAATGTCTTTGCAAGTTAGTTTTGTTCGCTTCTGACAAGGAGGACAAATCACTTTTAAGCGTATCTAGCTTTTCTTGAGTATTGTATTCTTCCCAAAAGGCGATTACTAATTGACTATCATCTAAAGACAATATTTTATCCAACGTTTGTAATCGCTCGCATGTCGCTTGAAGCGCTTTTTTTTGAGAGGTGGTATTGTCTGGAATAGCCACATTTTCTGCAATCGCTGAAAGTGATAGGTTAACATTGCCGCCAAGGCCTTGAATCATCTTTACGTGGTCATCGCTTAACTTGACGTATGGTTTTAAAAATTGAGAGAGTTCGCTATCTGAGGAAACTTGTCCACTCAGTTTAAGCGCAAGCTTTGAATTGACCTTAAATATTGGTTCGAGGATAGACAGCTGTTTATTTGTTAATAGATCCTCGGCCAACTTTTTTGTAAAATCTAAATCTGCACCGAGTAGAATGGCAATCTGATCCCGAACTTTCGTGTTTTTTTCGAAAACTGTCTTAGCCTCTTTGGGATTAGCTTCAATCAAAGAATAGATATTTTTTCTATCTTCACTAATCAGTTTTGCTACTAACGCGTCATTATTCAAAATAAAAATTTTTGCGGCTTGGTCTCCTCTTTTGAGGATTTCTTCAGTTAATTTTATATTGCTTAATAATACCTTCGCGGCGTTTTCCCGATCAGATGCGATAATTGCAAAAGCATTTTCAGGACTAGTGGATAGCTTCTTAATCAGAGATATTTGTTGATATTTTTGGGCAACGAGTGGTTTTAGTGAGATATCAAGGGTATTCTTCAAGGTACCCAAATCAACACCCATTCTACTAGCAATGGATTTTTCAATACTTCCAAACGTACTTAATTCAGAAGACAGTCCATTCAGAACAAAATAACCAATTTCCAGCATCCTTCCCGTGTTATCAATATTCTCGATAGAAGGGGGCTTTTTAAGCCAATCTGTCATATTTTTGAGTAAATCTTCTCGGGCTTGGCTATCTTTAATGTTTTTCCATAATGCTAGTAGATTTTCTAAAATAGGTTCAATATCTTTTTGATTTTCCTCGTCAAGGGTATCACGATAATCAATGAATGCATCGGCTAAATGATATATCAACCCCCATGTTCGTTCCTTATGAGCTTTTATACCATTATAGGCTTTTGATTCAGACCCCCCTTTGAATGCTTCATCAATGAGTGCTAATGGGCTTTGAGTATCGGTAGCCTTTTGATTGCAATCAATAACTAATGGCGCTATCAATTCTTGAGATGTTTTAATGACTAAGGCATGTTTTTTGCCTTCCTTTGTCGTTTGTTCACTTTCAGCATTCCAGCTTTTAGGTTGAAAGTCTTCGCGAGTGATAGGGGGCATAAGCTATTTCTCCCCAAATGTAATTTCGATATAGTTAATTATATACTTTTTCTATTAAGATTTTATTAACAAGACAAAGTGATATAAATGTAAGCTTCATATCGGGCAAAAAATAAAGGTTACGTCATTCATTGCGAGACCTCGTGTTATAAAGATTTTGAAACGAGGCAAGGTCTGTCATCATTTGTGGATGTGGTGTTATTTATTTAATTCGCCAAAAGTTTGATCATCTCGTCACAACTTCCTTCTCTTTTTCCTCCGGGCAAATTAGCGTCGAAAAAAGAGCAGCCTGTTTTGTCTTTATTTTTACCAAAATACACTTGGTGGTATGCCTTGGATGATGAGTTCTGATCGGTTCCAGTAGGGTAGTTAATTAGTAGAACGTGTTCTGAATCGTTTAATTCTTCCTTTGCTGATTTGGAATTATTCATCTGCGTAAGAGGGCGTTTATCGGTTTTAAAAACACGTTTGTTATCAAAGAAGGCAGCATCCATCCCCATTAATGCACCCATTTCCTTACCGTAAATGGATGATCCATAGTGAAATGGAAGACGCGACAATCACTGCGCCCACCACCCATGCGCGCGAAGTCAGTGCATTAACAAATGATGCGGTAGCTGCCGCACAAGCGGGTGAGTATAAACACGCAGCCATCAATGCTGCGGGTGCTATTGCTAATATATTTGCATTTTTTGGCAGTGGTGTTAATGAAGCCAGCAAATCAGGACTTACGAAAAACACATTTCTACCGATGGCATTGCCAGCTCGTTAATTAAGTAATTTTTGAGCAAGTTTTTTTTGATTTGGTAAACCGTCTGTCCTGTTTTATAGGCAATATTTTTCAACCTTACCCATACATGTATCGCACAGGCAATGTGGTTTCGTTGAATACGCTGTTTCCTACATTGGCACCTATCAATACCTGTAAGCTGTTTTACCTCACGATGGAATTGTTCGACAAACCACCTAATGGCACAAATACTTTTTGTATCATCAGAGCAGTTTTGATTAGTATCGTTTGTGACAACAAAATCCGTTCTGTTGGGAGAAACAGCAACGGAAAACATTTTCATCGCGAGGTGTTCAGGCATACCTTTCAGGCGCACTGATTTACCTTGGTGTAATTCGTCTTCAGACCACTGTAATTCTGTGATGGGATGATACTCATCGCCCGTCTCACGGGCTTTAGCCAGGCGATTTTTTTTAATTGGGCAATAAAATTTTTTCTTATGATCATTTACAAGGAGCATAAGCTTGCTTGTGGCATACCATGTATCCATTAAGACAGTTTTAAATGGGAGCTTTTTACTGAAAATCGCATTAGTTAACATCTCTGCCACATGATCAACTTTACCTTTACCATCTTTTTCCGGATCAAAAATGCGAAAATCAATTACCCAGAATTGCTTGGTTTCTGGATTAACATAAATGCAATTATCAAGACCTATGCCTCTGATGACCTTGTGAGCATTTCCACTATATTGACACCGGACTGACTCAATGCGACGTGAATGACTTTTATCAAGAACCGTGTCATCAAAAACCAAATACCCATCATCACTTTCAATAATATCTGGTTTTACTTGAGACCATACATTGCTGGCTGTCAGACGATTTCTTTCCAAATATAGTTTTACCAAGTCATGGCTAACGTTTGAAACGTGTTCTGCATAGTTGGTTAGTGTGTAATTGACTTGGCTACTCAGTAAATATTGACAATAGTCTAACTGGTCAAATGGTTTTTTAGGACGGCTTATGACAACTACCTGATTAGTAAGATTGGGCGTATTTTACAATAGCTCTGATCTTATAACTTTGATCTTTTAGACAGTGGGGTTGTAAGAAATATCTCAATTTAGTTTGATCTTTTGACTATGCATGAGGGGTTTTCCGTAAGTCCTGATCTTATGAAAATTCATGAAAAGTTATTTCTGCGCCTTGAGACATTACAGTCTCATCATTTTCAAGAATCTGTTTGTAATCACTGGGGTAAACTTCTTTTAAATTTTTGCCAACGATGTGCTCCCCTTGAGCTAAAACCCGACTATCGATTAGCGATTGTTCTAAGTTCGGACTGGCATATAGATAATTACCCTCTTTATCTCGAATCACTAAGTGACTATTAGCACTCATAATGGCGAGCATTTGGTTTAATATTTGTGAGAATTCGCGATTAATCAAATCGATATTCCTATTCAATTCTTTTTTGATAGGCATATAATTTTTTACATAATGCAAATGAACTCCTTATCTAAAAGATTGGGTTTATTTCCAATATTGAAGCTGAGTTCAAAAACATAAAACATCACGAAATCTCAGCGACAAACCCGTTTAATCATTAAAACTTGGATTATCCAGTTCTCCATTCGTCTTTTTGGAGAAGAGATGCCACTGACAAAATTATACCAATAGCACTTATTTTGAACAATTGAATTATTGCAAATTCATTGTTAGCTTTTAGTTAACAGATTAACATAAGAAAATTTAATCATGTGTGGCTTGCAGCCGGGCTGGCGAACCAATGGGGTCAGACTCGATTGGATAGCATCCGCTTTTGCAGACTACCACATTAGCCGTATGGCTAATGTGGTCTTCACTCTATAATTTTAACTATTATTGTGATGGAGATATTAAGGGTCTTACATCTTCTGATAATTTTTGTATAGCTGAATTCACTACTTCAGATTCTGCTTTTTGCTCACTGAAGAGTTTCATTCTTTGGGATGATACACCAAGAGCCCTGCCAATAGCTTTCAATCCATTAAGCATAGAAATAAATACATCAGCAACACCATGCCATACTTTAGGCTGAAAATCAGCTTTAGAATTTAGAAAACGTTCAGCAACATTCTCTGAAAACTTCTTAAATGAAGACTCTAGATCTTTCATAGGCTTATCTAAATATGTTTTTGTATCTTGTTCTATAGCGCTTACCAAACTGCTAACCGTTTCTTTGTATTCATTCTCATCGTTGATTCCACCAAGCCCAGTTTTAAGTTGCTCTATAAGTTCAGATAATTTTTCCTGGGTTGCTTTATGTAATTCGATGTTTTTTTGCAATGTACGAATATGACCTCTTAAATCTTTACTTCCCGGCGTTGGGTATTCGCTAGGTATATCATCCAAGTTCGCTTGAGATCCACCATATTTAATTGGGTCCTTCAGTGTTTTTAGAAGACTTTGTGCTTGACTTAAATTAAGGCCCAACAAATCCTTTTTACAAAGATTATTACGCTTTTTTATTTCAGCCTGAATCTCTTGATTCCTTTGATTTTCTTTCTTTCGAGCTCTACCTTTAGTCATATTGCACTCCATAATATTTATGTGTTTAACCTACAAACATTATAGACATAAATTGCCGTTTGTGCTTATTAATAAGTCCTTTGTTGCGAATTCACACTTTATAAATATCAATCAGAAACAGAAATCCCTAGTAGCAAGCAATTGACTCTTATACACTTGCCTTAAAAGATCTGCTTTATTTCTCTTATGTGCGCTGGTCATCCTGAACGTAGTGAAGGATCTTCTTTTGCCGAAGACCAATGCTCAATTCAGTAGATCCTTCGCTATGTTCAGGATGACGGGTTCTAGGGTTTTTCGTAAGTCCTATAAATATAAATCCGGAAAAAATTTTCAAACTAACCCTAGTAAAATTTAGCCCTCACACTTATGCAATTTTCTTTAATCATACATCCATCGCCTAGCATCTTGCTGGGTGATGGGCATAGTATATTTCATCATTGACTATACCAACCTAACCTAAAGGTAATATCTAATATATTTTCAAATTGATAAATAAATTTCAATTTTTATCAATTTGAATGAATCAATACAGTATCCATCTGTTTTTATTAAAAAAATACAACATGTCCCTCTCTAAATTAACGACAATAACAAAATCAATCAGACGCAATAATGTGCAACATGAATCAAAATGGTATATATGTTTATATATAAATCCAAAGTCCAACGGAGCGAGAAATGCCTAATTCAAAATTAGCCCAAGAAGTGGGTAAGCAAATCCAAGAATATGGTGATGCTGTTTTAGGACGCATATTATTAAGCAATGTCATTGACGGCAAATCCATCACGGACGTGCATTTTAAAGAGCTAGTGGACTCAGCGCAAAAAGCGAATAAAAAATTAACGGCTGCGGATATTATTAATGAAATGATTTCTAACCCGGATAAATTTGGATTAGCCATTGATAGTGGGAAAGCCATTAAACTATCAACGGATAATAGCCGAGTTTATGAAATTCAAATAGAAAGGACGGGTGAATCGACCTACGATTTAAAAGTAATAGGCAAGTACACCGATGACAAAATGGTAGCGACTCCTGCCAGGGTAATGCACGCCAAAATTAATCCTGATAGCTCCATCGATATTAAAGCTGGGGATGCCGTGTTTACCAGCAAAGCACCCGCGCCAAGAGAGTTACAAGCCGATGTCATTGAAAAATTTGGTCAAGCAGTAGCTAACGGTGAACCGAGTCATTTGGCAATTATGGGAACTGGATCGGGAAAAAGCTGGGTGCTTGCTGGCGTGACTCATGCTGTAGGACATGGGATTTTTGTTGTGCCCAATGATAGCTTAGCGAAGGAGACTCGCAAAGATGCAATCATGGTTCTGCACGGACAAAGCACGAAAGTATACATGGCTAAGGATTTAAGTGTCGACGAATTCAAAAAAGCGATTCAGGAAGAGCATGTCCAAATCATCATGACAGCGGATGACCCTTTATTTTTTGAAAAGAGCAAGCTTGTTAAAAACCGCACGGTCTGTATTGATGAATCCCACCAGCATACGTTTAATGAAGCACAAGTTCATAATTTAGAAACAATGAAACAGAATAACGTCATGTTGGCGGTTACTGGTACGCCTACCAGTAAGCTCAATGAATTATTTGGAAACAAAGCGCTTGTGGATGTTAATATCCGCACCGTGATGGATGCCGGACAATTAAGGCCTATCATTCCACAACATCAAACGAATATTGCAAGTGACAATATTGAGCGGACACTCATCGAAGGCTATTTTGGTCGCCAATCCTATTTATCATCGGGTGAGGATTATGTTAAACCGGACCCTAATAATGCCAATGTGAAATCTAAACCGCTCTCAGAACAGGTTGATTACTTTGTTGAAAAAAATCGCGTGAAAAGCATCGATCAAAAAAACTTCTTTTTTAATGGGGATCCCACATTTCGAGAAAAAATGATGGGTATTTATAACCAAATAGCCAAAGGGACCTATTCTGATTTAACTGCGCTTCAAAAAAATATCCAAATTATGCGCAGAGATGCAGAGGTTGATTATCGGATGCAAGTGATGAAAGAACTTGGCGATAAACGACCTGATCACGAAATTAAAGACGATGCAATAAAACAAGTAGGCGAAGGTAAACCGGTTGATCTTAAACAAGAAATTGAGGCATCTCAGAAGGCACAAGTTGCGCAGTTTATCAATTCGAACGCGGCAGCCCTTGCATTTGGAAAAAAGCCATTCGATATGGAGTTGTTAATACGTAAGGGTAAATTTAATCAGTTAATGACGGACAATAAACCCAATGAGAAAGATTCGTCCAAAGCAAATACGCATCCGGAAGACTGGCGAAAAAATAAAGCAAAACAATTAGCTGACAAATATTTTGAAAGTGAAGCAGGACAACAAGATATCCAAAAGTTGGGCAGTGATGAAACCGCGATACACCAGTTAAGGCAAGAAAAAGTTGCAAGCTTTTTAAAGAAATTACCCACCGATAAAAAAGGTATTGGGGAAATGATTCAAGAAGATTTAAGAAGAAACATGGACTTTGTGGGTGGACTACCGCCTGATCAGCGTGAAAAAATCATCGAAAAAGTGGCAAAAACCACGGTGAATTTTATGTTTGCAGCTGACGATAAAGAGGCTATTAAAGCGATGAGCTCGGGCGATAATATTGACCTTGAAAAACTGGGTGCAACCTATGCGGCTAATTCAACCAATGATATGAGTGATAGTGAAAAAAATGCCTTGCTAGATGGATTGCGCACGGGGTTGGTTATGCATGTCGGAAGCGGTACGGCATTTTCCACAGGGATCTCAATCCCCAGTGTGTTAAGTACCCAGCAAGCGATTCTAAATGACAAAGATGAGTTAAATAACGCCTTAGACACACCCCAGTTGCATGGCCGAACAGTACGAAATAAAGACAGCTCTGCATTAAACCAACAGGTTGTCGCTAAAGGCGTTGTCAATCATTTGCCATTGCCAGATATTATAGCCAAGGATTCTAATGCGAAAACCATGGAATTTTTCAAAAAACAAATCTTTTACAATGCACAAACCCACGTTGGTCAACAAAGGTTAGATTTTGGCTTAAAAGTAAGGGAGAAATTTGAAGGAGGGGCTATTGGCAAATTTAATTATTTGAAGCAAGAACAGGAGATACGTCATAAATTTTTGGAAGAATTCAAAAAGTTACAAGCGACGCCTAAGCAAGGTCAAAAGGGCTATGATCCGGTTGAATATAACAAAGCCCAAAAACAAATCACAAAATATGGAACACTCGCCGTTAAAGCAGAGAAAGAACTACAACAAATCAATAACGCCATGTTACTCAACAGAATATTTCTATCAAATGAAGTTCACGCTGAGCTATTTCAATTGAGACAAGAAGAACGGGACATGAAAAAAACAGATCCTAATTATAAAGACGAAATGACTCGAATCAGTGCGAGAAAGAGTGAGTTAGATACATACTTAGATGTTATCGGAAATCAAGGTACATCTAAGTCCCAGGAAACTGGCCATGTCTTTTCTGCTTATGGGGTTAAACCGGATATGCATGACGAATCACAATCCAAGACAATAAGGAAAGTTGAAGAGCAAATGAGTAAGTTTAAGGGTAAAGTCAGTGATATAAAACAGCCTGATCCAGAGTCAGGGCCAAAATTTGACAAGCACTAAGTTGCTACAGAGATTAACCAGGGTTAGTTAACCATTCGTTATCGTAACGAATATGCATGGTTAACTGGCCCAATTTATACCCTAATTTAGACTAAGTAAGGGATTGTCGTCTATAATTTGATTACCTGGTTCCACAGTTTAACACAAAGATTGGTTAAGGAGGTCTTGTTATATCCAATCATGACTAAAGGCAAGTATTGATATATATCTGCTCATTATGTATAATGAATGGTTTTGCATCATTTGCTATTTTAAGGGTTCTTTATGGATGTGAATTTAACGTCGCAGAAAATCGGATATACGAGTAGAACGGAAAGGGATCAAATTTTCTCAAGAATACCAAAAAATACTAAAATTCTTCGGTTATCCAATAACGGCTTAAGGTATATGGATGTTTCCGAGTTAAATCAAAGGATTCGTGAATTACCAAAAGAAATAGTAGAGCTTCATCTTGATGATAATGAACTTGGTTTGTTGAAGTATGACGATTTCAACAGTATCGTTCACACCATCGGTGATAGCATGCCTGTTCTTCAAAAACTAAACTTAAGTCGCAATGACTTATATTGTTATTCAGCTGATAAGCTGAATCAGGCGTTACATAATTTACCAAAAACGTTACAAGTTTTAATCTTATCTGCCAATAATTTGGTATTATCCATTGAATCTAGCTTGGCTCAATTTATTTCAAGCCTTGTAAACAAACTTTCCATATCAGTTGTTGATATTTCGGGTAATGGGCTTGATCATACCGGCCAAGATGAGGAAGTGGGCCTTAAGGCGAGTTTCTCTAATATGCTAGAAAGAATCATTTTTTCCGATTCATTGTTCATGACCAAATCGGGCTTTGTGAATAATCCAAGTAAAAACTCGCTATTTAACAATGCCAAAGATGAAGTCGGAGGCACCCCTTCAGATCCTCCGATAGTCCATCGCAACAGTCTTATTTAACGTGATGCTCAACTTTTCACGGAACAAATCGGGCCCGGGCCCGTGACCGAGCCCGAGCCCGGTTTTTAAACAATTCCAAGGCGTTCAAATTGCAAGGGTGGATTTCCTAGCATTTTGTTAACCATGATACCCATAGTATGTGCCAA
>JAGVKT010000064.1 GCA_020050355.1 Gammaproteobacteria bacterium
ATCGCCTTTGGCGATCACAGGACAAGCTCTGTGGAAATCGCGAAGCGATTTAGCACAGGATCCAGTCTCAAAATCGCATGCAACGCAGTTGCATTCTTAGCTCAGCGATTGGGAGAAGGGGGCGTGGGGGTAGGTGGTGAATCGTTTGTGTTTTTATCAGCCTGGGTAAAAATTGATAAATTTCCAAGGACAGTATTTTTAAGAGCCTGAAAACGGCGCGCTTGCTCAGGGCTTAAAGCCTGGAGCGGGATGTTGAGTTTGAGTAATGCTTGATAAAGCGCGGCTTCTGCTTTGGGGTTGCCAGTAATTTCAAAGCGAAAGGCGCGTTGTTTACGATCATAAAAAAGCAGATCAATAATTTTGGCAATAAGCTCAGCAGCGCCAGCACTGAGCGCAGAAATATTACCAAGATATAAATTGCATTTATGAAATTGTTCGCTGACTGAAATAGATAAATCAGGAAGCTCCAAGACAAAATTATCACCTTGATAATAAATATGCACCAAATCTAAACTAGCAATAATTTCTAAAATGCGCATCACTTCGATCGTTTCAATTATAAGCGTTGCTTCATGAAAATGTAAATTCCCTTGAAAGCCAGGAGTTTCAGAGGGATGAGCATCATCTTCATGCGTTTGACTAAACAAAAGACGTTTGCGTTGTTCTTCTTCAAAAAGCCATTCTTGAAAACGACTTCCCTGTTCAGGGTTGCGTGAGTCAATAAGAATATTTAATGCCCGCGCAATAGCCCATATTAAAAATTCATCGTTAGTATCAGGTGCGATAAGTTTAAAAGGATGCTTACGGTCATGAAATAATAAATCAGCCAAGGCTAGAAATTTTTTGGCATCTTTAGGATGAAATTGCTGTGCTTCAATCAAAGACAAAGAAGCTTCTTTGAGGCGACTGGCCGCTAAAAAGCGCTGCGTGCCTAAAGAAATGACAAAATCTTGGCCATATTTATAAACTTGCAAAGCTCCAAACTCTTTAACTAAAGCCAATAAATGCGTAAAATCACTTTGCTCAAAATACAATGAAAGTGAAAGGCCGCTGTTATTACCCTGAGAGTCCATCATAAAGATTGGGCGGAAACCTTCCGAATTCATTGACTTTGCAGCGTGTTGGGTTAAACTTAGCACATTATAACTGCTATGAGGGCAGAATGCCACGTTTGGCGTTAGTTCTAGAATATTGCGGTACAGAGTTTCATGGCTGGCAAAAACAAAAAGATTTACCGAGTGTGCAAGAAACCCTAGAAGTTGCAATTACACAGCTGGTGCAGCATCCAGTAACCGTCGTCGCAGCGGGTCGTACGGATCGTGGAGTTCATGCGTTGGCAATGGTGGCTCATTTTGACACTAGCGCAAATCATGCAGAGCGTTCTTTTATTTTGGGGATTAATCACTTTTTGCCACCTAGCATTAGAGTTCATGCAGCCCATTATGTGCAAGCAAGCTTTCATGCACGCTTTAGCGCAAATTTCAGGCGTTATCAATATCGAATTCTGAATCGTAATACCAATGCACCTTTATTACACGAGCGCGTTTTTTGGCATCCTATTCCCTTAGATATAAAAAAAATGCAAGAAGCAGCGAATTTTTTGGTAGGGACCCATGATTTTACCTCGTTCCGTGGCAAAGATTGTCAAGCAAAAACTCCCATAAAAACCATCCATTTTTGTAAGATTTCACGACAAGAAGATATCATCACCATCGATATTCAAGCAGATGGTTTTTTGCAGCACATGGTGCGCAATATCACTGGCGTCTTGCTTAAAGTTGGTGAAGGACGCCAGGACATTACTTGGGTAAATACAGTGCTGGCGGCAAAAACCCGCACGGCGGCAGCGATGAACGTCCCCGCTTGTGGTTTATATTTTAAAGAAGTGGGTTATACCCATGGTATTTCAAGTCACTGGAATTTTAACAAATAGTTTTTTTGTTAAAGCCCAGGAATCTGCATTTGCTGTTTTTTAGCAGAATGATGTTTGCTTTCAAAGGCTTCCATAAATTTGACTAAAGCTTTCACACCCTCAAGATCCATAGCATTATAAAGGCTAGCGCGCATGCCACCCAAACGTGAATGACCTTTAAGTCCAATGAAGCCAGCGGCTTCAGCGGTTTTTAGAAATTCAGCTTCAAGTTCTTTTTTTGCCAGTGTAAAAGGAATATTCATCCATGAGCGTGCCGTCGGATGTACCGGATTATGATAAAAAGAAGAGCGATCGATAAGTTCATAAAGGATTCTGGCTTTTTCTTTATTGCGTTTTTCAAGAGCACTCAAACCCCCTTGAGCTTTAATCCATTGCAAATAAAGTCCTGACAAATACCAAGAAAAAGTAGGCGGTGTATTATAAAGCGAATGCGCCGCAACGAGGTTGTCATAGCGCATTAATCCAGGAGTAAGAGCCTGCGGAGTTTTAACTAAATCTTCACGAATAATCACGAGTGTTAAACCTGCAGGACCAAAATTCTTCTGCGCTGCAGCATAAATTAAACCATAACGTTTAACATCAATGGGACGTGTGAATAAATCCGAAGACATATCTGCAACCAAAGGAATTTTAATATTGGGAGTAAAATGAAATTGCACGCCATGAATAGTTTCATTAGTGGTATAATGTACGTAAGCAGCGTCTTTTCTGAGGTTCCAGGTTTTAGGATTAGGCGTATAAGTAAAATCTTCTTTATCGGGCAGTGCCGCAACATGAATATCACCATAGCGCTGCGCCTCTTCATAGGCCATTTTAGACCAGGCGCCAGTAATGACATAATCAGCCTGCTTATTTTCAGAAAGTAAATTCATGGGCGCCGCCGAAAATTGTTGACGGGCACCCCCATGCATAAAAAGGATATGATAGTTATTGGGGACTTTGAGAAGTTCGCGGACATCCGCTTTCATCGCTTCAAGCAAGGCTTCAAAGATCGGGCTGCGGTGGCTCATCTCTAAAATTGAATATCCCACGCCTTGGTAATTTAAAAGTTCTTTTTGTGCTTGCACCAAGATGTCTTTTGGTAATAGCGCAGGGCCTGGATTAAAATTATAAATTTGCATATGCGTCCTATAATATAAGAACATTACAAAAAAAAAGGCATTACCATCAATGCCCGAGCGTCAATTATAATGCTTTTATAATGGCAAATCCATGTTAAAATAAGTGCCGTAAATTAAAAGCCTTCTAGGTATAAAGTTTTTATGTCGTTAGTGGTAATGAAATTTGGTGGCTCAAGTGTTGCTACTATAGAAGCGATGAAGCGGTGTGTGCAGATTATCAAAGAAACACCTGGGCCACAAGTTATTGTAATCAGTGCATTAGCGAGCGTTACTCGCAAATTAATGATGCTCTCTTATCCAGAGACCACCACCACTGAGCAAAAAAAAATATTTGCAGAAATTCGTGCCCAACATGAAGCAATTTTAGCCACTCTAAAAAATCAGCACATACGAAGCACCCTAGAGGCTTTATTAGCACAAGCACAAAAATTAACAGCGCAACTTCATCAACACCCCAAGCCTCAAGATTTGGACGCCTTATTGGCACTGGGCGAGCAAATGGCTTCTTTATTATTTGCCGAGATCTTATGTACAGAAGGATTGCCAGCACATTTATTCGATGTCCGCACAGTGTTGCGCACCAATGATCAATTTGGTAAAGCAGAGCCTTGTATCGCAGATGTTTATCATCTGTGTACAGAGCATTTGCGTCCATTGTTAACGGATAATGCGATTATTGTCACTCAAGGATTTATCGGTGCTGATCAAGAGGGACGGACAACGATTTTGGGTAAAGAAAGTAGCGATTACACTGCAGCGCTATTAGCTGAGGCTTTAACAGCAAAGCATTTTAAAATTTGGACTGATGTTGCTGGCGTTTATAGCGCTGATCCTAAAATTTATGAGGCGGCACAGGCGATAAGTCATTTGAGTTTTGGTGAGGCGTTGGAGCTAACTAGCTTTGGTGCAAAAGTATTACATCCGCGCACGCTCGAGCCAGCAATTCGTAAAAATTTACGCTGTTATGTAGGTTCAAGTATTCATCCTCAAGGGGGTACTTGGATTGAAGCAAATTCAGAAAAAACAAAGCCTACAATCAAAGCTATTTCTTTGAAAAAAAATCAATTGTTGCTGCGGATTGAACGTACCTACAAAACAGCAACTTTAAATTTTTTAGAAAATTTTTTAGAAATTTTAAATGCGCGGCAAATCGATTTTGATTTAATTAGTAACCATGGCTTATCTACGACTTTAGTTTTGGATGATAGTCTGGCCGAGTGGCATCACAAGTCTTTATGTTCTGAGGAGCTCCTGGCACAATTAAGAACCTTAGGTAAAGTTGAAATAACCAAAGGCCTAACCTTGCTTGCGTTAGTGGGGCAAGATATTCCACAATGTCCTAAAATTAAAAAAATCTTAAGTGAAATTTTGCAAGATTTACATATTGATGCTTTTTATTATGGCACGAGCCCGTACAGCTTGTGCGTGTTAACGGAGTTGCAACCAGAAAAAATTTACCCCACGATTAAATATTTACATCAGCAATTGATAGGTTAAATTTATGAAAATTTCGGTGGTAGGCAAAGGTAAAACCGGGAGCGAGGTCATACGCTTATTAGGCAAAAAGCTCGACAAAGTTTTTGATCGTGACCGTCCTGTAAGTGCAGCTGCTTTAAAGAATAGTGATGCAGTGATTATTTTTGTACCTGGCGCCAATGTTGCCGATATTTTACCAATAATCAAACAAGCAAAGATTCCTGCAGTATGGGGTAGTACCGGTTTTATTTGGCCTGAAAATTTGGATGAAGAGTTGAACGAAGAGCATATTCGTTGGGTGATTGCTAATAATTTCAGTTTAGGTATGCAAATCATTCGAAAGGCGCTCCAAGCCATAGGGCAAAGCCTTCCAAGGTTGTTACCTTCAGCAGAGCTCAGTCTGCATGAAGTGCATCATGCACAAAAACAAGATCAACCAAGCGGTACAGCATTATCTTGGGAGCAATGGCTCGGCTCAAAATGTGCGATTACTTCTCGACGAAAAGGGGACGTAAAAGGTGTGCACACGTTAACCATTAAAACACCTCATGAAGAAATCACGTTAACACATGCAGCGCTAAACCGTGAAATATTTGCTATGGGAGCAATTTGGGCAGCAGAATACCTTATAGGTTATCCTACTTTGCCAGGGGGGTTATATCAGTTTTCTGACTTAATTGACATGTAGTAATCAAGGATCATGATGAGTAATTTAAATTGTCCCGTATGGACGGCTTTAATAACACCTTTTTTAGCAGATGGTCAAATTGATTTTGTAAGTTTAGCAGCCTTAATCATTGAGCAAGAAAAAGCAAAAAACGGCATAGTGCTATTTGGCAGTACCGGGGAAGGTTTGGCATTAACACTCGCTGAAAAAAAAGCTATTTTACAATCGATCAGCGAAATGTCTATAACTGTTCCGCTGATGATCGGTGTAGGAGGTTTTCAGTTAGAAGAACAAAGCGCATGGATTAAGTATTGTCAAGATACAAGTCCTGTGGCTGCTTTTTTATTGGTAACACCGATCTATTCAAAGCCTGGGCCCATCGGTCAAACAGCATGGTTTGAAGCCTTGATGAATGTAGCCAAAGCGCCATGCATGCTTTATAACATCCCGGGTCGCGCAGGTGTAAGGCTTTATACCGATGTGATAAAAAATTTACATCAGCATCCGCAGCTATGGGCAATAAAAGAGTCCAGCGGCAACCTCGAAGAATTTAAAGCATTTCAAAAGACCAGTACAAAGCTTGCCGTCTATAGCGGTGATGATAATCTCGCAGCAGCACATATAGATTTAGGTGCATCAGGTTTAGTTTCGGTAGCAAGCAATGTTTGGCCTAGTGCAGTACAGCGTTATGTGACGCTATGTTTACAAAAACAAAATTTAGATTTTAATAATTGGGAAGCCGCAGTGAACGCATTATTTTTAAGCACAAACCCCATTCCAGTAAAAGCGCTATTGCATGAAAAAGGTATAATCAAAAGCAGTGCTTTGCGTCTACCGTTAAGTGCTGAGGATTTCAATAATGAAAATCTAAAATTATTACTTGAGCAAGACCAAGCCATAAATAACTGGTGGAGTAAGCACACATAATGGAAGAATCACGTCGCAATCCTGAATTACTGCTCGCACAAATTCAAGCAGAAGAACAAAAAGAAAAAACCGGTAAACTTAAAATTTTTTTAGGCGCCGCTCCTGGTGTGGGAAAAACCTATGCAATGTTGCAAGAGGCGTTATTACGTAAAAGCCAAGGTGTCGACGTCATCGTTGGTCTCGTTGAAACGCATGGGCGCCAAGAAACAAGCAAGTTAGTCACAGGGCTTGAGATTTTGCCTAAACAAAATATTGAATACAAAGGCCAGGCACTGCAAGAATTTGATTTAGATGCTGCAATCACGCGTAAACCGGTATTAATTTTAGTAGATGAAATGGCGCACACCAATGCGCCAACATGCCGTCACGCGAAGCGCTGGCAAGATATTCAGGAGTTATTAAATCGTGGTATCGATGTATTCACAACCTTAAACGTTCAGCATTTAGAAAGTTTAAATGATGTCATTCAGCAAATTATCGGCGTCAAAGTGCGCGAAACGCTCCCTGATTCTATGCTAGAAGAGGCTGAAATCGAATTGGTCGATTTACCTCCTGATGATTTATTGAAACGTTTAGATGAAGGTAAAGTTTATTTTAAAGAACAGGCCAAACTCGCGATCAAAAATTTCTTTAAAAAAAGTAATCTTACGGCCTTGCGCGAGTTAGCTCTGCGCGTCACTGCTGAGCAGGTCAATATAGATGTAATGACCGAGCGTAAATTTCAAGATAGCAAAGAATTATGGGCCACCGCGGATAAGTTGTTAGTATGTATCGGCCCAGGAGCAGGTTCAGCAAAATTAGTGCGTGCTTCAAAGCGTCTTGCCAATAGCTTGCATGCAGAGTGGATGGTGCTTTATGTCGATGCGCCGAAGTTACATTTAACCCAAGAGCAAAAAGATAATATCGCCAAAAATTTGCGTCTAGCCGAACAATTAGGCGCTGAAACTTTAATCGTGGGCGGTGATGATCTTGTCACTGAAATTATTCGGGTAGCACGTGAGCGCAATGTCACTAAAATTGTGATTAGTAAACATATTCGCCCACAATGGAAAAATATTCTTCATGGTAGTCTTGTCGACCAGCTCGTGCGCAATAGCGGCGAGATTGATATTTATGTCATGCGTGCCGACAGCGAATTTGCGCAAGAAAGCAAACCCAAGCGTAATAAAAGTTTAACAAGTATTTTATGGTCTGCATATATTTTTGCAGCATTAGTAGTAGCAAGTTGTACGGCAATTGCGTTTTTAATTCATTCGACTTTTACGTTCTCTAATTTAATTATGGTATACCTTTTGGGTCTGGTCATTGTCGCGGGTTTGGGGCGCTATGGGCCTTCGTTGTTTGCTTCACTTGCGAGTGTCTTGGCGCTCGACTTTTTTTTCGTACCACCAACGTATAGCTTTTTTAGTAAAAGATCACAATATATTTTTACCTTCTTAGTCATGTTGGTGATCGGTAACGTGATTAGTTATTTGACCATTAAAATTCGCCAGCAGGCAGAGCGCTCACGCTTACGCGAAAAAAGGACTTACGCAATTTTGGCCCTGACCAAAGAATTAGCCAGCCATCGAGGCCTGGGAGAATTAATTCAAATTGCTACGCAACAAATTGCCGAAGTCTTTGACAGCGAAGTTTTAGCAATTTTGGTAGATGAGCATGACATGCTAAAAATTGTAGCAGGCCACCCACGAATGACAGAGCTGGAAGAAAAAGAGTTTTCAATTGCCAAGTGGGTTTATGATATGGGCCAAAGCGCAGGCTTAGGTACCGGAACTTTGCCTTATTCAGATGCTATTTATTTACCATTGATTGGCGCAAAAAGTACGGTAGGGGTGTTGCGCATCAAGCCTCTTTATCCAAAACAATTATTTGAAGCCGAGCATATGGATTTGTTGCGCGCTTTTGTCAATCAAACTGCATTGGCGGTAGAAGTGGATCGGTTACAAGGATAAATCGATAAACCTGCGAATGCTATTTAATATTGATGATTTGTACTCAATAAGCCTTCATGTTAGGGAGAATTAACGAAACGTACTATCGCTCGAAGCGCTAGCGCCAGCAATGCCGCTAGCAACAGCAGCTCCAGCACTTGCGAATGTTAATGAGGGTTGAGGCTTTAATGTGACTGGAGAGGTAAATATTTCTACCGTACGCCCATTACTTTCTTTAAATTCCATACCCCCTAGATCCGTTTCAGCCAGAGCGTAAAGTGCTTCACGGGTCAACTCTTTAGGTAATGATAAACAATAATAAGCACAAAGAAAATCAATAAGAGCACGCGCATAAGGCCGATCAAGTTGAATAGGGCCCGCTAATGAGGTAACTGCAGATAATTTACATGCCTTATAAATACCATCGCTTCCCGCAAAGAGAATGTAAGGATCAGAAAATAATATTTTTTTATCTTTATTATATTGAGAGCTTAGAGCTTTTAAGGCTTCAAGAGGCGCCTGAGTACCCTCAAATAAGCGTAACCATAAAGGTTGTTTTTCTTCATCTACGCCATAAGCGTAGCTACCTATGCCGCCTACCCCTCGCGCAGTAGAACTCGGATCAGAGATTTTTATAGCTACATGAGTAACTATCCATTTACGCCCTGCATCTGCAGCCCTACATTCATCGTGTTGGCGAAGATAAGCCTGAATACTTAATTCTGCATCTTTATCTTTTGAAGCTGCTGTTAAACAAGCTGAATTACTCAAATAATCTAAAATACTCTCCCGCATTTCAGCTTCTGTTGGCTCAGTTGCTTTAGGTAAAATTCTGCGTTCAGGAAAGATCCAACCAGCAAAAGATCCCTCTTTTGGATCAGAGCCTTTGGGGTACACCCATTTAGGCACTAATCTTACATAGATATCGCCCGTCGTCGGCTCAGAATAATACGGGAATCCTGTAATGCCATAATTAATTGCTGATATTCCTGCACTTGCTGCGGCTGCCATAACGAACCATTTTTTTCTAATAGTCAAAGATATCAAGGAATACCATAAAATGCAACCCTCTTGCCGTCTGAACGTTAGATACCTGAAGCTGATAAATTCAGGTGGGTGTTAATTTTAATACTTCAGGCTTCTGGTAAACCAGCATGCACACCGTACTAAAAATGTAACTCCCATGATTTTTGCATTGTAGCTCAGGATATAAATCATAACGCACAAGAGAGAAAGCAAACCCACTATAACATTTTTTATTTACAGAAGGAATATACCCATCGTACGTGTACAGCACTCCTCCCGTCGGTGTCATCCTGTGCTAAATCGCTTCGCGATTTCCACAGGATGACACCGACGGGATTATGCTGCGATTTTGAAAGCTAATCCTCATTGCTTAAATTATTCCGGACAGTTAAACCTGAGAGAGAAGTGAAATGAAGTTTGCATTTTCAAGTAAGAGTGGTATGGTTTAAAAACAGCCGTAATATAAGCTATGATAACCGCTTCAACTTATAATTAACTTTTATGCACATATTAGCATTTTTGAGTATTTTTATCTTAATCCTCATCGCAGGTTTCTTTTCTGCTTCCGAGACCAGCATGATGTCTTTAAATCGTTATCGTTTAAAGCATCGCGCTAAAAAATCTAAAGCTGCTAGACGCGCGATAAAATTATTAGAGCGGCCAGATCGTTTATTGGGAATGATTTTAATTGGCAATACCTTTGCCAATATTTTAGTATCTTCAATTACCACCATTTTGGCACAGCATTATTTTGGTGATTTTGGGGTGGCAGTAAGCACGGTCAGTTTAACGTTTATTATTATTCTCTTTGCTGAAATTTTGCCGAAGACTTTTGCAGCCATTCAACCAGAACGTTTAGCAATGCCCGCGACCTTAATTTTAACAGGCTTATTGAAAGTCACTTATCCGATCGTGTTGTTAGTGAATGTGATTACCAATACGATTTTAATGGGTTTTGGCGTACGCGTGCATCAGCACCGCTTAACCGATCCACTCACCGCTGAAGAATTAAAGAGCGTTGTGCAAGCTTCAGGAGAGCACATTGAGGCACATAAAAATATGCTTTTGGGTATCTTAGATCTTGAAAAAGCGACAATCAAAGATGTAATGCTGCCGAGGCAAAATATCTATGGTCTAAATTTAGAAGAGCCTTGGGATAAGTTATTTGAAAAGATCTACACCAGTCCTTATTCAAAATTACCGGTATATCGCGGTGATATTGGTCATGTCATTGGGATATTATCAATCAAAAAGCTAATTAATTTTTCAAGTACCACTAAAAATCCAGTGGGAGAATTAGAAAAATTAATCACCCAGCCTTATTTTGTACCGGAAACTACAAACTTAAAAAATCAAATGGTTAATTTTCAGAAAAACTCTGAAAAAATTGCTTTAGTTGTGGATGAATATGGCGATATTCAAGGGTTAGTGACGCTCGAGGATATTTTAGAAGAAATCGTCGGGGAATTTACCAGTTTTAATCAGCCCTCAGCAAAATTACAAATACAAAAAAATGAAAATGGCTGTTATACAGTAGATGCAGCAATCAGCTTGCGTGATCTACATCGAGATCTTGGGATTGAATTACCTTCAGAGGGAGAAGCAAAAACTCTAGGAGGTTTATTGGTTCTTTATTTAGATGGGATTCCTAAACCACATACTTGCTTGAAGCTCGGCAATTATCCGATAGAAATCTTAAGCGTCGACGCGACCACCATTTTGAGTGTGCGTATTTTTGTACCTACAAAACATTGATACGACAGTTATCGCTCACAAAAGCCATTTGCAACGACCGGTTTTTTCTGGTATTATGCCCCATCTTTACAGGCTGATTAGTTAATTAATAAAGGTCATACAATGAGTTACGCAGTAATTATAAGTGGCGGTAAGCAACATAAAGTGGTTGAGGGTGAGACCTTAAATTTAGAAAAAATCGAGCAAGGTATTGGTGAAAAAATTAAATTTGACCAAGTGCTCTTGGTACGTACACCTGCTGATGTTAAATTGGGTGCTCCTATGGTAAAAGGCGCAATGGTCGAAGCTGAGGTAGTTGCGCAATTTCGTGATGACAAAGTGCGCATTATTAAATTTAAACGCCGCAAACATCATATGAAGCATCAAGGACACCGTCAGTATCTAACTAAAGTAAAAATTACTAAAATTGTTGCATAAGGTTTTGAAGGAGTAAAAAAATGGCACATAAAAAAGCCGGCGGTAGTACCCGCAATGGTCGTGATTCAGAAGCAAAACGCCTAGGCATTAAACGCTTTGGTGGCCAAGTAGTAAGTGCCGGTACTATTATTGCGCGTCAACGTGGCACCCGTTGGCATGCAGGCAGAAATGTTGGTTGTGGCCGTGATCATACACTTTATGCATTAGTAGATGGTACCGTAAAATTTGAGCAAAAAGGCTCAGAAAACCGTACGTTCATTACCATTGTCCCTGTAGCTGCATAACATTTTTTCCTTATTGCAAAATACTGTTTAAATTTTTATACCCATCGTACTTTAAAACACTGGAATTTTAACAAATAGAAGTTAAAAATCAGTGTCTTGAAGTACGAGAGGTAGAAATAGAATGAGCGCCAAGCGCAAGCTGCAATAATGCACAGGAAAAAATTTCCCCATGAAATTCGTAGATGAAGTATTAATTGACGTAGAAGCAGGAAAGGGTGGTAATGGCTGCTTGAGCTTTCGTCGCGAAAAATATGTTCCGCTAGGTGGCCCTGATGGTGGCGATGGCGGTGATGGTGCTTCTATTTACGTTGAAGCGGATCCTAATTTAAATACTTTAATTGATTATCGTTATACGCGTAAATTTAAAGCCAAAAATGGTGAAAATGGCCGAGGCAGTCAATGTACTGGCAAAAGCGGTGCGGATTTATTTTTAAAAGTTCCTTTAGGTACACAAGTATTTGATCAAGAAAGCAATGAATTCCTAGGTGAAGTGGTTAAAGCTGAGCAAACCTTATTGGTAGCACAAGGCGGTAAACATGGCTTAGGTAACATCCATTTTAAAAGTAGCACCAATCGTGCCCCGCGGCAAGTTACGCCGGGTACTCCCGGCGAAAAGCGTCGGCTGCGCTTAGAGCTCAAATTACTTGCTGATGTGGGGCTCTTAGGCCTGCCCAATGCCGGAAAGTCTAGTTTAATTCGGGCAGTTTCTGCGGCTACACCCAAGATCGCCGATTATCCTTTCACTACCATGCATCCAAATCTTGGCGTAGTGCGCGTCTCTGAAACACAAAGTTTTGTAATGGCAGATATTCCAGGCGTCATTGAAGGTGCAGCTTTGGGCGCAGGTTTAGGTTTGAAGTTTTTACGACATCTCACGCGCACACGTTTAATTTTACATTTGGTAGACCTCGCGCCTTTTGATGAGCGTGATATGAGTATGGAGGTGAGTGCGCTTGTGAACGAATTAAAAACTTATAGTGAAGAGTTATATCAAAAAGAGCGCTGGCTGGTATTTAACAAAATTGATTTGTTAAGCAAAGAGGATGCCGCAGCACGAGCTAAAGAAATTTGCCAAAAACTCGAGTGGCGGGGACCCATATTTTTGATTTCCGCGTTAAAAAAATATGGGACGCAAGAATTATGCTATGCTATCATGGACAGACTTAACGCAATTCCCCCCTCATCATGAAAAAAGCAGCGAACCTACCGATTTTGAATCGTCACGACCTCATTGAGTATTTTGCAAAAAAACAAAATATTTCTTTTGTAGAAGCAGAACAAACAGTAAAAATATTACTAATGCAAATTTTTCATCATCTGCAACGTGGTCAAAGGATTGAATTGCGCGGCCTAGGATCCTTTTCAGCAAAACGCTTACCCTCTTATCAAGGGCATCACCCTAAAACTGGCGCAGCGATGATGATTCCTGAAAGAATGAAATTAAGTTTTAAGGCATCAAAAAATTTATTAGGATTATTAAATAACAAAGTCGTCAACGCAGTTACGAACGCGCCTGGCGAGCTTCAGGGAAGTTAAGTTCAAGCACTTGACGCGTACTTGCTGTTAAATCCGTAAGGCCCAATTTTTCATAACACTGAATCATCATCTCTAAAGCGTCTTCCGTCACCGGACTAGTAGGATAAGTCAAAATAACATTAATAGCACGATTCGCTGCAGCGACATAAGCTTCTTGTTGATAAGAAAAATTCGCCACATTCATATTAAATTGCGCCAAAACATTATTGATATAAATCATCCGGCGCCGCGCATCCGCGCTATAAGGGCTGTTAGGATAGTTGGTGAGCAGCGTATTAAAATTATTATAAGCAATGACATAATTATGGGCATTATGTTGCGACATTTGATAGGGGAAATAACGCTGTAAAAAACCACGGCCATCATCAAAATTAACCACACCCATCATGTAGTAAGAATAAGCCACACCCGCAACATCAGTGGGATAAATTTTGATATAGCGCGCAGCTTCGGTTAAAGCCAAAGCAGGATCATTATTTTGATAATCCGCATAAATACTATCAAGATCTCCCTTTTGCGTATAGGGATCAAAAGGGTATTGAGAATCTAAAGAATGATAAGCATCGAGCGCAGCTGCCCAATGGCCATTTTGTAAAGCATGGTGCCCCACTGCATAAATATAATTGGGTGCATAGCCCGCAAAGGGATCCTGTTTAGTATTATCACAGCCAGCAAACAGCAGTACGGAGCTCAAGGCCAACAGGCTTTGAAAAAGTTTACGCAACCTCATAGTGACGTACTCAAATGATGTAAGGGTCATTCTATACCAATCGTAGTTTTTTTACGATAAGTTTCATGAATAAATAATAAGGCCAAGAGCACACAAAATACATGGCACAAGGGTAAAATCCACAAACTTTCTAAAAAACTATTAATCGAAAAATAGCCATGCACTGACACGCCGTGTAATTCAATCAGCTTGCCAATCAAAGGTTGAACTAAAATACCACTTGCGACCACCGCCATATTATTAAAGCCAATAGCAGCAGAGCTGCGCTGCTGGTGCGTATAATCTTGCACCACAGCAAAGCTTAAAACTTGACCTGAAGAGCCTAGGCCCGAAATAAACAATAAGATCGCCAAGAATGTAAGCGGCAAAATAGGTGCATAAATAAGCGTCCCTAAAGCTAAGGCGCCTAACAAAGGAGTAATGATTAATAAGGGTTTACGACATCGAATACCATCAGAGAGTGCGCCAATCAATGGGCTGCTCATGCCCACCCCTAACCAAATTAAAGAAATAAGCGAGGCTGATAAGGTTAATGACAAGCCGTATTTAGTCATCAAAAAAGGTACGCCCCACAATGAAGCAAATGCGGTAATCGGCGCCCAATTAAAAAAGGCATAAGAACCGATAATCCAAGTTTGCGGATTTCTAACAATTTCTTTGAGCGAGTATTTGACATCTTCATTCGCACGCGCGCTTTTGCAAGCAGTATCCATGTGCCAAAAAGCAAAAATAATAAGAACAATCAACAAGAAGCCAAAAAACATAAATCCCACAAAACTTGTGCGCCAACCAAATTGAGTATTCAACCAAGCAATGGGCAGTGCACCACCAATAGCACCAAGGGCTGCAAGCAATTGTGCCATGCCCGCAAGCATCGCAAAATAAGATGCAGGAAAATAACGTACGGCCACCGTAAGTACTGAAATAAATGCAAAAGCCGAGCCAAAACCCATCAATAAGCGCGCAGCAGCGGCTTCTAGCAATGAATGCGAATAACCAAATAAACCTGCGCCGACGCTGCATAAAAAAATTGCTGAACAAACTACTTTAACGATATGTAAGCGGTCATACATTAAACCAGAGGGAATCTGCATAAAGCTATAAGTAATAAAATAAACTCCAGACATTAAGCCCAAAGCAAAGCTGCTTAATTTAAGGTCCGTAGCTAAATCACTGGTCATGACGCCTGGAGAAACTTGCAACGCCATTTCAAAACATAAAAACAGCGCCATTAAAAAAAATATAAGTACGGCACGGCCCGAACAGGCTTCTTTTTTCATAAAATTCTAATAAAGCTATCTAAGAAAAGTATATACCAAAAACACTCCAAAATGCGAATTTATACAAAAAATTGACGTGAAAATTTCATTGTTTGTCCCAAAATCGAAAGTCATGCTG
>JAGVKT010000055.1 GCA_020050355.1 Gammaproteobacteria bacterium
GCGCGTACAACATTGAACAAATTAAATATGACGGACGCGTGCCGCAAAATAATCAAGATGAATTTTCTTCAGGCCCTATGGTTTCAACCTCCCATGCGGGGCCAGCCACGACGAAATCTTTGGCTTTAGCCACTGTTAAAGCTTCTGCAAAATCATAAAAATTTATAGGTATATTATATGAGTCAACACTCACGTTTAATTATTTTGGGTTCTGGCCCTGCAGGCTATGCGGCAGCGGTGTATGCTGCGCGTGCTAACTTAAAACCGTTATTAATTACCGGCATGGACATGGGTGGGCAACTCATGACTACAACCGATGTAGACAATTGGCCTGGCGATGTCGAAGGTTTGCAAGGCCCTACCTTGATGGAACGTTTAAAAAAACATGCCGAGCGTTTTGAGACACAAATTATTAACGATCATATTGAACGCGTAGATTTAAAAATCCGGCCTTTTAAATTATTCGGTAACACTGAATATACTTGTGATGCGCTCATCATAGCCACAGGAGCTTCAGCTAAGTATTTAGGTATTCCTTCTGAAACAGAATATAAAGGCCGGGGCGTTTCCGGCTGCGCAACCTGCGATGGTTTTTTTTATAAAAATCAAAATGTCGCAGTGATTGGCGGCGGCAACACTGCAGTAGAAGAAGCTTTGTATTTAAGCAATATCGCAGCACATGTGACTTTAGTACACCGGCGCAATAAATTTCGCGCTGAAAAAATCATGATCGATAAACTATTAACCAAAGCCGCAACAGGCAAAATCACTATCGAATATGAATACGTACTAGATGAGGTTTTAGGTGATGCACAAGGGGTCAATGGCATGCGTTTAAAATCAGTAGCCACCGATGCAAGCAAAGAAATAAAATTAAGCGGTATATTCATCGCCATTGGCCACGAACCTAACACCAAAATGTTTATAGATCAGCTCGAGCTCAAAGACGGCTATATTAAAGTTCAAGCAGGGCAACAAGGAAATGCAACCGCCACCAGCATCCCGGGAGTGTTTGCTGCCGGAGATGTCGCTGATCACGTGTATCGTCAAGCAATCACTTCCGCCGGAACTGGGTGCATGGCAGCATTAGACGCTGAAAAATTTTTAGAAAATTAATATACCCATTTTTAATCTGCGCGCTATATCTTGAAAATGCGAATTTTTTACAAAGCGTTAAGTTTTCACTGTTTACCCCAAAGGCGAATGCCATGCTGTAGGGGCGTAGCCTTGCTACGCCCGGTAACTGCAGGACTTTGAAGCGCATCAGCAATAATGACTTCTTTATTAAACAGGCCTTGCTTCTTCATGTTAATGCCTTTGCCACGCCGGGCGTAGCAAGACTACGCCCCTACAGCATGGCATTCGCCTTTGGGGCAAACAGTGAAAACTTAACGCTTTGTAAAAATTTCGCATTTTGAAATGCGTTTGGTATATACCCATCCTTGCTTCTATAACTGAAAGCCCACAGCTTTAATCTGTGCACCATATTGCGTAACCCAAATTAAATAATAACGCCCTGCTTGTAAGGTTTGCGTCACATCAGCATCAAGACTGCCGTTATTAAGATGAAAGGTATAAGTGCCAGGCGTCAAAGCATATTGCGCGATCTGAATATTTTGTGGCAAGGTCAGCCATGAGCGTAAATCCGGGCGATCAGAGACTATAGTATAAATTTGCATGAGTGCAGCAGCAAAATTATCACTATTGTTATTTTTGTCTTTATTTTGTGCTGCATAAACCATGCTCATCTTGGTCAAAAATCTTAAGGCTTCACGCACAAAAATGATAGGATATTGTTGCAATAAATCTTTGGCAGCCAAGGCGTTAGTATTGACCATAAGCTCTGTAGCACCCAGTGAACGCGCTTGATTATTAGCATTGGCGCTGACCACAAGCGGTGTGAAGTTGGTAGGGGTTTGTGCATAAGCGGGGAATGAAAATAATTGCGCTTGATTAAAGCCAGGAACGCTCACAGGAATACTAATAGGTATGCGCGCATTTACAAAATTTTGTTCATACATGATCGCAACCCAAGCTTTATTTTGCGGTACTTGCGGCAAGCGCTTGATCCCAAAGGCTTGTTGATAGTTATGGATGACCGATGCGGGTGCACCTTGATTTTGTAAGGTTATTAATAATAAATTCTGTAGATAAGTATTGTTGGGCATAATGCTCACAGCCTGGCGTAGCGCTACTGAGGCATTATTAAGATCATGAGTTGCCAAAAATAATAATGCCGATAAATAATAACTCATAGCATTGGCAAAAGAGTCTTTGACTGAGGCAGCCGCTTGGAGCGTATTTTGTAGCTGCGCATTTTGATTATTAATAAAATTTAAATTTAATTGATTTTTTTGTGCGGCTTGCTGAGCAGCATAAAGTTGTTTTTGATAATCTTGCGCGAGATAAATTTGTAATTCATTGGCTTTACGCGCAGCCACTAAAGCATTACTGATGTCGCCAGTGGCAATAAAATTCAAAGCTTGATATTGGTATAAAAAAACTACTTCATAACTCGCTAATTGATAAGGAATAACATTGTCATTGGTAAGTAATGAAGCAGTGTTAACAAGAAGGTAGCTGCCACGAATTTTTGCTTGTAATTCATCACGCTCAACTTTAGTCATTAACGGCATAAACGTATTCGTGCTGGCATTGTAGTTCAAAGAAAGCTGTTGCACGCGTCCTAGTTCAGCAGCATATAATTCGTAATCATTGCTCTTAACCGCTAAGCTCAACATGCTTAAAGAAGGTTGAAATTGGCCTTGATCAATTTGGGTGAGATTAGGAGCCATCTTGGCAGGATAACTGGTAATTAATGTATCGGTGCTACAGCCAAACAGTAAACAAGCGAGGCCATTAAAGATGCAATACTTCCAGAATTTCATATTCTTGAACTCCGCCTGGGGTTTCGATACTAATCACTTGGCCTTCTTCTTTACCAATCAGAGCGCGAGCGATAGGCGAACTCACTGAAATTTTGCCAATTTTAAAGTCGGCTTCATCTTCGCACACGATTTGATAAGAAACTTCCATGTCGTTATTAATATTAAGTAATTTGATGGTCGCACCAAAAATGACCTTGCCAGTATGTGCAATAAGCGTGATATCGATCACATGCGCTTGCGAGAGTTTAGCTTCAAGATCGCGAATTCTGGCTTCAACGAAGCCTTGTTGTTCACGAGCAGCGTGATATTCAGCATTTTCTTTAAGATCACCGTGCGCACGTGCATCAGCAATCGCTTGAATAATTTGCGGTCTTTTAACAGTTTTGAGCATATCCAATTCTTGTTGAAGCTGGGCAAAGCCCCTCTGGGTCATAGGTTTACGCACACATAGTCTTAAAGAGTTTGTCTTGCTAAAATATTACCCGTAAATCTTTATTGACGCAATCATAATAAAATAGGACGAGGGCATGAGCTACATTCATCTGAAAAGTTTAAGTGCGTTTAGCATTAAAGGCAAAGACGTTCGAAAATTCTTACAAGGGCAATTAACTTGTGATGTGAATTTGCTCACGCCCACCAAAAGCCTGAGAGCGGCGCATTGCAATAAAGAAGGGCGGGTTACAGCCCTGTATCAATTATTGGAAATTGATGATGCGATAGTGTTAATTACCCAAAGGGTCTTGTTAGCCGAAGCCATGAAAACATTAGCGCACTATGGGATGTTTTCGAAATTAACTTGGCAGGATTTAAGTGTGAGCCATAAAGTTTACGCGAATGACCAAGGTGAATTAATGCTCACGCACGCAGAGCAGGTAATAGAAGCGAGTGATGATGAGCAATTTTTTTATTATCAACAAATTTTAAAAAAACAAGCCTTTTTAACGCCTGCTACCGTTGGAAAATTTTTACCGCAAGAGTTGGCGCTCTCAGATGAGGCGCTAAGTTTTACTAAAGGCTGTTATTTAGGACAAGAAATCATCGCGCGTTTGCATTATCTTGGTAAGCTTAAAAAATCCTTGAAGGTCATAAAAAGTACAGAACAGTTAATGCCCTTGGAGGAGCTTTTCTCAGAAGAACAAAGTGTCGGCAGCGTTGTGATAGCGACAGAATATCAGGGTTTTTGGTATGGCTTGGCATTGATAGATAATAATTGCATTGCTAAGGCATATACCAAACGCGGTTCAAGCTGCGAAGTTTTTACTTGGCGTTAAGTTCTCACTGTTTGTCCCCGTAGCATAAAGGCCATGCTGTAGGGGCGTAGCAAGCTACACTACTGTCCGGAGAAAATGGTAAGACATTCTCCCCATCCTTTGTATATGATGTTGTTGAATAACGATGGA
>JAGVKT010000093.1 GCA_020050355.1 Gammaproteobacteria bacterium
AGTAGTGTAGCTTGCTACGCCCGGCGCCGCAAAGGCATTAACATGAAGAAGCAAAGACCTGTTTAATAAAAAAATCATCATTGCTTATGAGCTTTAAAGTCCTACAGTTGCCGGGCGTAGCAAGCCTACGCCCCTACAGCATGGCTTTCGATTTTGGGGCAAACAGTGAAAATTTAACGCCAATTTTTTGTATAACTTCGCATTTTGAACTGCATTATATGTGAGTCACTCAAAGGGGCTCACACCTTGGCTAACTCACCGCGCATGGCTTGTAAGGTAGCATAATAATCTTTGCTGCCAAAAATTGAGGAGCCTGCTACAAAGGTATCAACGCCAGCGGCCGCTATTTCAGCAATGTTATTTACTTTAACACCGCCATCAATTTCTAAACGGATCGGTAAATTTAAAGCATTAATTTTTTGTCGCAAGTTTTTGGCTTTCACCAAGCTCGACTGAATAAAATCTTGGCCACCAAAACCAGGATTAACCGACATAATCAAAACGCGATCTAATTGATCTAAAGTGTAATCAAGAACGGTAATAGGCGTTGCTGGATTAAGTGCGAGTCCTGCTTCGCAGCCTAGGCTTTTAATGAGTTTAATCGAGCGATCCACATGGGTTGAGGCATCAGGATGAAAAATAATACAGCGCGCGCCCGCCTTAGCAAAATCTTGGATAAGGCCATCGACCGGCGTTACCATCAAATGAACATCCATGGGAATTTTAATGCCGCGATGGCGTAAAGCGGTGCATACCAAAGGTCCAAAAGTAAGATTAGGAACATAATGATAATCCATCACATCAATATGCAAGCGATCTGCACCTGCAGCAGCGACAGCATCTACTTCTTCACCTAAGCGAGCAAAATCAGCAGATAAAATAGAAGGGCAAATATAAAAATCATGAGTGGTCATAGCGCAGTTTTTCCTTGAGCTTGAGGTTTAATACGAATACGTTCAATGGTAATGGTAACAACAAAGCCACCTCCGGGTCGATTGGTAAAATTTACCGTACCATGATGCAGTTCAGCAATTTTTTTGACAATCGCTAATCCTAAGCCAGTACCGCCAGTATTTGAAGAACGTGATTGATCAACGCGAAAGTAGGGGATTGCTAAAAGATCTAGATATTTGCTGGGCACGCCCGGGCCATCATCTTCACACGTAATCACCAAAGTATTGCGCGCTGGTTGTGCAATATTGATATCACAACGAGAGGCATATTTTTTGGCATTCTCAATAATATTGGTAATCATGCGCTTAAATAATTGCAGCTCAATATCCATGGTAAAACTAAAAACATGCGAATGAAAGCCTACAAAAAAACCGTCGTTTTTATTGTAACTTTCAACGATAGTTTCTATGAGCGAAATAATATCCGCACGCGCCATTTTCATTTTTTCTGGCTGGCGCGCGTATTCAAGTGAGCTCGTAATGATATTATTTACTTCTTCAAGTTTTAGGCGAATTTCTTCAGCTTGTTCTTGTTCTTCTAGTAATGCGAGACGCAAAATGGCTTCTGTTAGTGGCGTTTTAATATCATGGGCGAGTGCGGTGAGCATGATATTTTTTTGTTCGTAATAATTGTGGATTTTTTCTTGTAAGTGCTTAACTAAATTATCTTGAGAAGCTTTATTTTCAGTGCCGATAATCAGGTTCATAATTTCTTTAGGTAGCGAATAGCGATAGTAAAAAATAAACGCAACCCAAATAATCAGCAGTAGACATAGATTGGTAGATAAAATAATCAGATCAGTTTGTAAGCTGCGCAAGTGGCTCCAATTTGTAGCTCCGCTTGCCAACCTCAAATACAAAAAATTATAGGTAATAAATAAGCCAGTTTCAAACAGCAAAATGAGAATCGAAATCATAAACAGATGTTTCATCTTAAAGCTGAAACGCATGTTGTTCGGATCCTCGCTAGCGAAAGAATAGCTATGGTAGCATACTTCGGCTAAAAAGTCGTCATCGTAGGGCAAAGTGCAACATCTAATTGTAACGTTCTAACCCGTTGAAAATCGCATATATTATAAAAAAATCATGGACTTACATTACTGCGGCATGTCAGAAGTTATTGGTATTACAGTAAAAATACGCTAAAATAAAACCAATCTAAATGAGGGCAAACTATGATTGGTATTCCGGGTGACCCAGATCCGCATCCACATTGGCCAAATGCGTTTTCAAATTTACCGCAATTTGTTTATAACATTTTATACAATGACTTAACGCCGGTTTTGCACATTGTAATCAGCGTTTCATTTTTTATCGGCTTATGCATGATCATTGGCGGGATAACGCGCTTACACCGCCATGCGCAGGGGCAGCAAACTATGTTCCGCGTCGCTCCCATGGGGACAGCAATGTATTTTGTCGCGGGGACGGTATTAATCAGCTTTATGCCTGAACTACAAATGTTATCTACATCTTTTTTTAGTCCTAATTCAGTGTTAATGCAACAGTGTGCTGGTCAACCTTCGGGGCAGCAATTTTATACCAGCAGCAATAATTTTTGTCCGATGGAAGCCTATGCAACCGATATTATGAGTGCGCCCCCAGGTGATGCCGTAAAAGAAGCCATCAAATATTTGGCCTTTGGTGCACTTATGCTTGTGGGAATTATTTCTTTTATTCGCGGCATGATTCAATTGGTGCACATTGGTGAAGGTCAAGGCGGACAAGGGGCTGTAGGCAAAGCTTTCGCACATATTGTCGGCGGATTGGTTGCCGTCAATGCGGATAATTTTTATGCCTTAATGGAAAGTATTTTAACCTCCGCAAGTTCATCTCCAAGTTAACACAATTATCTTATGAATTTACCTGAACTTATCGAACCACATCAGCTTGCAGAAGCACATAAAACGCTTACTGGAAAATTAGCCCTCAAAGATTTAACTCGCGCTGAGGGACTGCTCTTGCCTACAGATGAGTTTATATATTTTACTTGGCAATTTCAGAAGGATGATCATGGCGAGGTGACATCCACCTTGAAAATAACTGCAGCGCTTAATTTACAATGTCAGCGCTGCCAAGCACCTTTTGCATATAAACTAGAAGTGACTGTACCTATGCAGGTCGTGAGCACTGAAACTCAAGCAGAACAATTGCCTTTAGCAATCCAGCCTTTGTATGTCGATAACGATGGGCGCTGCCTCGCGCTGCCAGTGCTTGAGGACGAGCTAATTCTCAACATTCCCGAGTTTCCTAAGCACGAAAAAAAAGATTGTAGTTTACCCAAAAATCAGGCATACTATGCCCCCTTAGCAAATAGTGACATGCAGCAGACAACGCATAAACCTTTTGCAAATTTAAAAGTATTATCGAAGGAGAAAAAATAATGGCTGTACAACAATCGAAAAAATCCCGTTCACGTCGCGACATGCGTCGTAGCCATGACGCTTTAACTTCGCGTGCTGTAGCCATTGACTCCGAAACCGGTGAAACTCACTTGCGCCACCATGTCTCACCTAAAGGCATGTATCGTGGCCGCCGCATCATGACCAAAAAATCCGAAGAATAACATTTCTAGCCGCAATAGCCTTTTTAGTATGCTTCATTTTATAATGAATGCTCGAAAAATGGCACGTAAGGAAAGCTGATGATCACCATAGCAATCGATGCGATGAGTGGCGATTTGGGTCTTAAGGCCACTATTCCTGGGGCGCTCCAAGCTTTGCAAAAATATTCAGAGTTAAAGCTAATTTTAGTAGGTGATGTTAGGCTGATCGAGCAAGCTTTAAAAGCCCATAAAGTTTCATTACCGCAGCAGCGCATTGAAATTCAAAATGCCACTGAAGTTGTATTGATGGATGAAGCCCCTTCGCAAGCGCTACGTAATAAAAAAGATTCGTCCATGCGTGTTGCTATCAATCTCATTAAAGAAGGTCGGGCCCAAGCTTGTGTCAGTAGCGGAAATACGGGTGCCTTAATGGCCACATCTCGTTTTGTTTTAAAAATGCTACCAGGCATTGATCGACCAGCGATTATTTATGGTATTCCTGGTGCTAATCCAAAAACACATCAACCCACTTTATCGCATATGCTCGATCTGGGCGCAAATATTGAGTGTAGTGCGCAACATCTTTTTGAATTCGCGTTAATGGGTTCAGTGCGCACTACTTTTGTCGATCACATTCAAAAGCCGCGTGTGGCCTTATTAAACATTGGCGAAGAAGAAATAAAAGGCTTAGAGAATATTAAAGAAGCGGCCAAAATGTTGAGTGAGTGTCCATCCATTAATTACGTTGGCTTCATTGAGGCCAACGATTTATTTTGGGATAAGGCCGATGTCATTGTCTGTGATGGCTTTGTGGGAAATGTTGCGCTCAAGACGATTGAAGGCACAGCAAAATTTATTGGCTATGTAGTCAAGCGATCTTTCACCGCGAATCTATTCGCAAAATTGCAGAGCCTCACAGCTTTGCCCGTGTTAAAGAAAATTAAAAATAGACTGGATGTACGCCAATATAATGGTGCAAGTTTATTAGGCTTAAAAGGTATCGTGGTTAAAAGCCACGGAGGCGCGGATAGCACGGGTTTTGCAAGCGCTATTACTGCAGCAATGCATGAGGTAGCTGAAAATATTCCAAATAAAATCCATGCACAAATTGAGCAAATTCTGGGAGAGGTGCATGAGTCCAATTGAAATTGCCGGTGTGGGCCGATATCTACCCAAAAAAATTTTAACCAATGATGAATTATCAGAGCGCGTAGAGACATCCGATAGTTGGATTGTTGAACGTGTAGGTATTAAAACGCGACACATTGCAGATGCAACTGAAACTAATTTAGTAATGGCCACACAAGCCAGTTTAGGTGCGCTTGAGCAAGCACAATTAACAGCAGCTGAACTCGATTTAATTATTGTTGCCACAGCTACTCCAGATCGTTTTATGCCAAGCACAGCTACACAACTTGCTGCACAATTAGGTGTTGCTTGCCCGTCTTTTGATCTTAATGCCGCTTGTAGTGGCTTTGTATATGCCTTACATATTGCCAAACAGTTTTTTGCTGCCGGTACAGCTAAAAATATTTTGATTGTAGGCAGTGAATTAATGTCGCGTATTTTAGATTGGAACGATCGTAGAACCTGCGTATTATTTGGTGATGGTGCTGGTGCAGTTATTTTAAAGAGTGGCCAGAAAAAAAATTTTATTGCCTCAGAAATTTTTGCCGATGGACGTTATGCGGATTTGTTAAATACCACGCCGCATTTTCGGGTTGATCCTTTTGAAGGTCCTATGCAAACAACAAAACTAACCATGGAAGGCAATAAAGTATTTCGCTTTGCGGTTGAAACCCTAGAACAGCTAGTAACAGATATGCTGGCAAAAAATAATTTACAAAAAACCGATATTGATTGGCTAGTTCCACATCAAGCGAATGCGCGTATTATTACCGCAACCGCAAAAAAGCTGGAGCTATCTATGGACAAAGTTATTTTGACATTGGCGACACAAGGAAACACTACCGCCGCTTCTATCCCTTTAGCCTTAGCAACAGGAATACTAGACGGTCGTATTAAACGCGGTGATTTATTGCTCTTAGAAGCCTTTGGCGCAGGCTTTGTTTGGGGGGCAAACCTAATTCGATATTAAGGGTACTTCGAAAAATTGATGGTTTTGTCCTCAGATCGATGCAATTGATTTTGAGGACCGCAGTGTATAGGGAATACATGAGGACCGGAAAAATCAATTGCATCGATCTGAGGACAAAAGGGCTATTTTTCGAGGTGCCCTTAAAAAAAGGAGGTTTTTAATCATGACAATACTGGCTTTTGTATTTCCAGGACAAGGATCACAAAAATTAAAAATGTTAAGCGACTTCAGCAATGAAGCCATTTTTATCGATACGTTTAATGAAGCTCACGCCGCATTAAATCTAGATTTGTTAGAGATTGTTAATAATGATGAAACAAGACTCAATGAAACTTCATTTACACAGCCTGCTATTTTAGCAGCGAGCATCGCGCTATGGCGGCTCTTTTGTGCGCAAAATAATGTGCGGCCACAATTTCTTGCTGGGCATAGTCTGGGCGAATATACCGCCTTGGTAGTAGCAGAGGTTTTATCTTTTAAAGAAGCATTAAAATTAGTTCATTTGCGCGGGCAATTGATGCAACAAGCCGTCAAGCCTGGTGAAGGCGCTATGGCTGCGATCTTGGGTTTAGATGATCAAGGGGTAGTAGAAGCATGTAAAGAAGCCGCGCATGAAGAGGTTGTGAGCGCGGTAAATTTCAATGCACCAGGACAAGTGGTTATTGCCGGCAATACCAATGCTGTAACTCGCGCTATTGATACAGCAAAAACTTTAGGTGCTAAGCGTGCCACGCTTTTACCGGTATCTGTGCCTTCACATTGTATTTTAATGAAGCCAGCGGCAGATCAATTGGCCGAAGCGCTCAACAATGTAGCTTTTGCAACACCCAAAATTCCGGTAGTACAAAACATAGATGCACAATTCCATTCTGATGTAGCAGAGATCAAAATCGCATTGATTCAACAGCTTTATAATCCAGTGCAATGGGTGAAATCCATCAAAAAACTAGGCGCAAGTGGTATGGCCAGCTTTATAGAATGTGGTCCTGGTAAAGTACTAACCGGACTTAACAAGCGTATTATTGAGAATGCGCAATTTTATAGCCTTGAAGATAAAAATAGCTTTGATAGTGCCCAAGCTGCGCTACAAGGAAGCTAAAAAGGTAGTCGGTGAAGTTATTGCAACATCAAATTAAAAAGAGCCTCCTTAACATATTTTTTGTGATTAGTTTAAGTAGTTTAGGTTTAGAGTCATATGCGCTAGCCACGCCTTCTGCGCAAGGGCCTGTCAGCATGACAGCAGCGACACCTAGCAAAAAAAGTAACAGCAAAAAATTATCACATGCCAAAAAACATCATCCACGGCACCACCATCACTTAACAAAGAAAGCAGTAAAAAAGCCAGCCGTACCCGCATCCACTGGCTTCAAAGCTCCAAAAAAAATACAACCTATCAGCACGAAAAAAACAACGATAGCTCCTATCAAGAGCTTAAATGCTAAGCCAATTCCACCGCATCATACGACCGCCATAGGTTATGCACCCGTTATGCACGCAGAAACATTCGCAGCAGGATCACAGGATTATGTGTTAATGAATGATAATACTGCAATTAAGAATTCGTTAACTGCAACAAAATTTGGTATCGATCAAGATTTAGCAAATGGTGGATTCGAACAACAAATAAAAGCACGCTTGGCGAATGACCGCGCTTTAGTATGTGCAATTGCCGAAGCGCAAATTGGTAAGCCTTATGAATGGGGAGGCGAGAGTCCGCATAATGGCTTTGATTGTTCTGGTTTAAGTCAGTTTGTATATGCAGAGGAGGGCATTGAAATTCCACGCACTGCTTTAGATCAATATCATAGTTTAATGCCGGTAAAAAATTTGCGTGTGGGTGATTTGGTGTTTTTTAAAACTTATCCTGATAATCAAGAAGTATCGCATGTGGGCATTTATATCGGCGAGGGTTATTTTATTCATGCGCCGCGAACCGGTGAGCGTATTCGGATCGATCGTTTGGGTGATCCTTATTGGAGTGCTCATTATGTAGGTGCACGCCGCGTGCTTATATCAAATAATAACCGCGCCACCTAAGCATACCTCATCTTGATAAAATACGATGGATTGTCCCGGCGTGATGGCCCATTGCGGGGTATTAAAGTAAACATCAAGACCTGTAGCCTCAACACGTACTTGGCAAGCAGCATCTTTTTGTCGATAGCGAATTTTAGCCGTACAAGAAAATTCTGTACCCGGGGCAATGCCGGCAATCCAATGAGGGATCTGCGTGTGCAATTGTTGCTGATAAAGCAAAGGATGATCATGGCCCGCGACAACGATTAATTGATTATGCGTTAAATCTTTTTGTGCGACAAACCAAGGGGTATGTTGGCTGCCTTTAATGCCCCCAATGCCTAAGCCTTGGCGTTGGCCAAGGGTATAATACATGAGCCCTTGATGTGTTCCTAAAATTTGCCCTTCGGGCGTCACAATTTCACCTGGCATGGCAGGTAAATAACGCGCTAGAAAATCTTTAAATTTACGTTCACCAATAAAGCAAATACCTGTGCTGTCTTTTTTCTTGGCATTTAAAAAATCCTGAGCAGTAGCAATTTTACGCACCTCAGGTTTGAGCAGGTGTCCTATCGGAAATAAAGCTTTTTGCAATTGGTCTTGAGTTAACGTATGCAAAAAATAAGTTTGATCTTTATTAAGATCATGCGCGCGCAATAACTGTGTATGGCCATCACGTTCACGTAGTTGCGCATAATGGCCGGTAGCTATTTTTTCACAGCCGAGCGTCAATGCATAATTTAAAAAAGCTTTAAATTTAATTTCTTGATTACATAAAATATCAGGATTAGGGGTGCGTCCAGCCTGATACTCAGCAAGAAAGTATGCAAAAACATGGTCCCAATATTCTGTAGCAAAATTAATAGCATGAAAGGGTAGGCCCAATTTTTGAGCTATGCGTTCAGCATCTTCGCGGTCTTGCGCTGCTGGACAATAGTTTGCAGTATCATCTTCTTCCCAGTTTTTCATAAAAATGGTGATAACTTCAAAGCCTTGTTGGGCTAACAAGCATGCAGCCACTGAAGAATCGACACCGCCTGATAAACCCAGGGCGATTTTCATAAGTACTTTATTTAATCAAACAAAGATCATTATAGCATCTAAGGGCTAAACAATGAAATCCTAACGCTGATGCGCTTTGTAAAAAGCTTAGCATTTCGAATATAATAAAAAATAACTTAAAAAATTTTCTACACATGTTAAAAAAAATACCTTTATTCTATCATCCCACAGCGATTATTTTTGTCGATGATCAAGAGTTATTTATTCATTCTACTTTAGCAATTGTAGATAATTTATCGGATTGCCGGTCTTTTATTGATCCCAAAGAAGCCTTGAAGTACGTTCAGTCGACCAATCCAGGCGCGTATATCACAGAAAATTTTAGCAATCATAAACAAGAAAACGAAATATTAATAACCCAAAAAGAATTAACAAAATATTTAAGTTCATTAGAGCGCTTTTTATGTGAAACCACCTTGCTCATTGATTATGCGATGCCAAAATTAAATGGCTTAGAGTTTTGCGAAAATATCGAAAATAAAGCTTTCAAAAAAATTATGTTAACTGGTGAGGCCGGCCCAAATATTGGAATTAAAGCCCTGAATCGACATCTCATCGATCGTTTTATTTATAAAAATAGCCCCAAAGTTTTTGAAGAGGTGAATCAGGCATTATTAGAATTAAGAAAAGAGTTTTTTGAAGAGAAATATAAAGACCTGCTAAGGCGTAAATTACCGGGCTTTCTTAGTTCACAAGCTTTTGGTGATTTTTTTATGCAAATTTTTCATAAATTTAAAGGCGTTGAATATTATCTCATTAATACTTTGGGGGATTTTTTGATCATTGACGCTCAAGGCCACGCCACTTGGGTGAGTGTGCGCGATCGTGACAGCCAGGAATTTATTAAAAAATTTGTCGAAGCGGCTTTTGAAAAAAAACCTTCTGATGATCTTAGTTTTGCGGTAGAGCACTTAAAAAGCAATGATTACTTATTGATTTATGGTTTTGGTACTTTTGAAAAAGCTTTTAAAGATCTAATATTGCCCGCAACGCCAATTAATTTTGAGCGCCATCAATGTTATTACGCAACTTTGCCAGTAAAGTTGAATTTTAAGATCAAACCTTTAAGTTTACAAAAACCTATTTATACGCTTCATAAAGAAGAGGTCTAAAAGTTTAGGTTTTTAAAGAGCCTTGTTGCTATGCGCTCAACCTTTTCAGCCTCTTTTTCCTCCCGCCGCGCCTGCACCCGCACCTATAGTCGCCATCCTACTGCTCCCGAAAGCAAGCGCATAAGCAGCCATGCAAAGATCTTCACGGTCTAGATTTTTTGCTAATTTTTTGAATGCTGCAAAAAGATTTCTTACAGAAGAAGGATCATGAGCCATCACCTTAGGCAACAGATCTGACCAATCCACAGTAGACAAATTAGTCGGGGTAATAGAAGAAGGGGTCACTTCCATATTCATAATTTTGAGGAATTCTTTTTGGTCAAGTTTCGAAAAGACTTCGCTATGGAGCAATCTCAATAGTATATGATCTTGAATTGATTTTTCTACCTTTACCGGTGGCTGAAAATAACCAAAGAACTCTGCTGTAGTAATGTTCCCAGTATCACGCAGCTTTTTGAAGCTATCAATGATTTGATCAGTCCATAGTCCTCCGTACTCTTTTAGGCAAGGCTGAGCTATCAATAATCGAAGGAATTTTTTTATTTTCTCATTGCTTTTACGTGATGCATCTTCTTTGTAATAAGTCAGAAATAATAGATACTGAGCGTGCATAGAATTTGCCACTGTTGCCAGAGGCTCTATTTCTCTGAGAATCGCTATTCTTTCTTCGGATGTTATTTTAGAGTTCTGAAGCTTTTTTGCAAGCTTGTCGAGCTCAGCATTGACCTCTTCTGGCGACATTTTACGTAAAGCCTCTTCTCTTGCTGCTTTTTCTGCAGCAACTTTTTCTGTAGCAGCTTTGGCGGCGGCGGCTGTGTGGGCGGATTTTTCAGCATCCTCGGCTCTATGCATTTCCTTTGCGGCCTCCTCCTGCCTCCGCCTGAGGTTTTCTAGTTTTACGTTGAGGGCCCCAATCGCCTCATTTAAAGCGGTCATTGCTGAAGTTCGTTCAGTAGATGTTGGCGCAGCACCTACGGCTTTTTCCCGCGCCTTTATCTGTGTCATGATTTCTTCCATGTGGGTAACGAGCCCACTTGCGATAGCGTTATGTTCTCTTACCCGAGCCAATATCTCTGCTATCGTAGCAACAAATCTTCCTACAGTCTCATCTGTTCCAGCGAGCTCAGCAGTTTGCGCCTGTAAAGCTTCAATCGGTGCTTCTGTTTTCCTCGCCTCGCTTTCCAAAATCTTTGCCTGTTTAATGACGTCTTCTGCTTCTGCTACCTTTGCAGCAGCAACAGCTTTTGCTTTATCGATATGAGCTTGCATTTTTTCTTCAATTATTTTCCGACAATGGTCTAAACCTGCACTGCTGAGTCTTGTATTTTTTTCCAATATTGTTTTGAATGCCTTTAAAGCTGTCTCATTTTCATCCTTTATTCCTTCCAAGACAAGATTAACTAAGGCTTCGCCGCCAAACTCTAGTAGTATTGTTTTAACTTTAGTCTCAGTCGTATCAAGTAAACTATAATTGAGGAAAGGGGTATACTTCGTTGAATTTTTACGATGTAAGGCAGATAGATAACCATCAGCATCCGTCCAAACCGCAATATTAGAATTCTTTAATCCTAATATTGCATCTCTATAATTTTTTTGTTCTTCTCTTGTTGCAAGGGGAATCTGAGTAAAAAAAGCACCTTCTTCGCGTTCGGTTATTATAGTAAAAGAAAAATTCATTTTATTAGGTTATTTATTAGTTAAAAAAAATTTTATCATAATATAATAGCGCTGTCTATTTAGCTCCATACATTATTCCTGCGCCACCTGCCGCCGCTGTACTCGCTGACGCTGTACTCGCTGACGCTGCCATAAGCGTTATTGCTGTTGCTGTTCCTCCTGTATCGCCCACAGGACTTTTGCGGTGGCCTTCAGAACCAGGAGAGTAAGTTTTTTTCACATGAGCTTGTAAAGCAAGAAGAAGACTTGTAAATTTCTCTTCTTCGAAGAGATAGGGTCTAATAAAGTCTAGAAGCATTGATGCTCCACTAGTGGGAGAAGTGCTAGGTGTTGTATACACCTCACAGATAGCAGCAAAATTTTCACTCAAAAGCAGAGTGCGATTAAGTACACCTGTTAATGCGGTAACATTGGCGCAATCTTTAAAGCGATGCCATATTTTTAAATAAAAAAATAAATCTGTTGGGCCAAGGGTTTTTCCTAATCGTTCGCGTAGTTTGTTTAAAGTAAGAGTAAGAATTTCTGTTTTAGGAATGACTAAGCGTTTAAGATCATTAGGATCAATAAATTCGATGACCTTACCACCAAGAATTGGGCATGTAGGAATTTCAGGTGCAAAAAGTTTAGCTGCGAGTGTCCTATCAGGGCGATGTTCAAAAACTAAAAAGCCACAGCAAATATTAAGACAGGCGCTCGCGGCATTTCTATAAATAGTAGTTAGTGGTGCTTCAGCTACTTCAGCTATGATAGGTTTGATTACGCGGATATCTACTTTAATAAGGTCCTGGAAATAGGGGTGTTTAAATAAGACACAGTCAGGGTTTTTAGTATGTTTTTTAAAACCAAGTTTAATAAGTGCAGTCTCTAAATTAAAATCCGGTCGCTCAACAATCATTAAATCAACATCATCATCTTTAGAAGTTAAGTATTCTTTGTAAATACTACTGCCACAAATAGCTATACACTCAAGAGGAATATTAACAGCTATAAGGCAATTGATAATCGCAAGAAAAACGTCAAGCGCAATGCGCGTCCCTAATAAACCCGTCTCAGCACCCCCACCAGCGCCAGCACCAGCAGCAAGTGTTTTTTGCATACGCACAGAAAGCGCTGCTGCCAAAGACTTGGGTGGAGAGGAGACTTCGGGAGTTATTGGTTTAAGCATTGCAGCAATAGTCGCAGCTTCTGCGTGAGCTTTAAGAGTCGCAATTTGCACAGTCGCTTCAGCAAGAGTAGCTTCAAGACGGGCTTTTTGTTCTGTAATAAGTGAGGAGGCAGCTGCTATTTCAGTATTGCGACTCACAGCGTCAGCAAGTGCAGCCTCTAGTTCGGTATTTCGCGCTGTTGCGGTAAGCAAAGTTGCTTCGGTAGTTTTTCTTAAAGTTTCACCTGCGCTTAGTTTTGCTCTAAGAGCTTCTAACTCTTTTGTAAGCCTAGTAATAAGTTGATCTTTGGAGCTATCACCTTTTTTAGAGGTTGCAAGTGTTGAAGTTAATTCTGCTGCTCTTGCTACAGCAAGTTCTAGTTCTTTTTTATGAGCAGTAGTTAATTCTGCTACTTTTGCTGCAGCAAGGTCTGATTCTTTTTTATGAGCAGCAGTTAATGCTGCTTGAACCCGCCTAAATTCATTTTCAAGGAACATTATATTTACTTTTTCCGCTATATACTCAGAGGTTTTTTTATGCAAAGCCTCTGAAAATGCTTTTATTTCATCAGAAAGAACGCGAATTTGTGCTTTTTGTAAAATAATTTGCAGGTTTTTCCGTTGCAGAAGTTTATAAGTTTCAAGCTGTTCAGCAGAGGGTGATTCAACAAGGGCAGCTTGTGTAAAAAATGGGAAGTCTCTAGCTCCAAATATAGTCAAGCATTCATAGATATATTCTAGATGTTCTTTGGGAAGAGGTATTAAGCCAGTATCATGGGGTGTGGCTGAGGCCGTCGCTTCTGAAGTATGGTCGCCAGCAACAGCTACAGGCGGTGTAATGGGTCTAATAATCGGGGTAATACCTGAAATAGAAAGCGTTAAAACGCCTTCTTTACCCAAAAAAATAGCGGTTGCACTAATAAAGTCATTTATTTTTTGTTCTAGAAGTCTGAAGCATTTTGTGCGCTCAATAGTGCTCTTACTTGCTTCGATAGCAGCTGTTAAGTCTGTAGGTAAAGCAGTTTTTGAAAATTTTAAAAAACAAACAGGAAAATCTTTAAGTTCAATCTTAAGTGCGCCTGTCCCATCTTCATCTAAATAGATATAGATGAGCATGATGATTTCTCTGATTGTAATAAGATAGTTATGCCAGGATGCCACAAAGTCAGCGTGAGTAGCGGTGCTTGCAAGGCTATCGAGAAATGCCAAGGTTGCAGGGTCTCTGAGTGGAGGAGGAGATATTGAGAAGGTTGTTACAGCGGGTGCCATAGGTGCGGCACCTGCCGCTGCTGCGCTCGCTGTCGCTTCGCTTGCGGCTGCGCCTCTTTTGGGTTTTTTTATTTGTGCCAGTGCCATAAAAATATAATTTTAATTATAATTTTAATATTATAACATATTAATAAACTAAAATAAATATTTTTTTGTATGTTTAATAAAGCAAATAAAGAGTGTTGGTTTTTACAGTAATTAAATTCAATAAAGCAGTTTTAGGAGATTCAGAAGCTGTTCGTTTAGTAAAGATCCAAGCGCTTCTTTCAGCAGTAACCTGAAGGGACAGCATAGCTGTCGATTGGATCTTTACTAAACGAACAGCTTCTCAGGATATTTTAAATAAATGTGACATAAAATTTGCGACGCGGGCTTAGCAAAATTAACAATCACCGTATCAACAGCACTACTGTCCGGAGAAAATAGCACAAAGTGACAGGTGCTAAGCACATTAATGCGCTCCGCGCCACCTTCTAGGGGCGCCCCGTAAGTGTCATCCTGTG